>JAICXR010000068.1 GCA_025980355.1 Chloroflexota bacterium
CGAATGGTGGAGGACGGCATCGCCGCGCTGCTCCCCTCTGCTCAGGAGCGGGGCGTCCGCCTGGGCGTCGAGCCGTTGCACCCGATGTTCGCCGGCGACCGCTCCGTCGTCGTGACCCTGGGCGAGGCCAATCGACTGGTCGCGCGCCTCGCTTCCCCCCTGGTCGGCGTCGTGATCGACGTCTACCACGTCTGGTGGGACCCGGACATTATGGTGGAGATCGGCCGCGCCGCCGGGCACATCCTCGGCTTCCACCTCAACGACTGGCTTGCCCCCCCGCCGGACGTCCTCTTCGGCCGCGGCATGCTCGGCGACGGGGTGATCGACATCCCTTCGCTGCGCGGCGCGGTGGACGCGGCGGGCTACCGGGGGCCGATCGAGGTGGAGATTTTCAATCACGCCATCGGTAGTCAGCCCGGCGACGCCGTCCTGGCGCAGATCTGCGAGCGGTACGCGCGGTACTCCTGAACAAGTGCGCCACGAGTTCTCGTGCCGGTCGGTTGCCTGGATGACCCCTCAGCGCGCTTCGCTTGCCGGTCTCCCCCTTACGGGAGAGACCTCGCCGCGATTTGGCGGACGGCAGCGCCAAGGAGCGGATACGCCTCGCTCACAGGACGGGTGCCGCCCTCCCGGATGCACCGAGGTCTCTCCGGAACGGGGAGACCGGCAAGCGAAGCGCGCTGAGGGGTCGGTAACAATCGGCCACCGCGATAATCTGTGTCGCACTTCTCCTGAACTTGCCACTTCGCCCCGCGCGTGATAGCGTATATGGAGGTGCTCCGGATACACGGCGGGCGCCTCATCCCACCGTCCGTCGAGGGCGGACACGTTCGATCATGGGGAATCGGTGGAGGGCGCCTATTGATTGGTGACGGGACCTCCTGGGGAGGAGACCGGGCCGGCTGCCAGTGTCGCCCCGGGCAAAGAGCGGCTTTTGCCGAAAAGTTCTGTTTTTGCCGGGAATTGCTTCCGTGATCGGATGATCGGGAGCAATGTCCCCGTTGCCGGTATCTCGCCGGTATGTACGCAAAGGAGCGTCTACTCAGTATGGCAAGTCTTACCCTCGACCATGTCACCAAGCGATTCGGTGAAGTCACCGCCATCAACGACGTCAACATCGCCGTCAAAGACAAGGAGTTCCTGGTCCTCGTCGGCCCATCCGGCTGCGGCAAGTCCACCTGCCTGCGCATGATCGCCGGTCTGGAGGAATTGACCGACGGCAACATCTACATCGGCGACCGTCTGGTCAACGATGTGGCGCCCAAGGACCGTGACATCGCGATGGTGTTCCAGTCCTACGCCCTCTACCCGCACATGAGCGTCTACGATAACCTCGCCTTCGGTCTGAAGCTGCGCAAGACGCCGCGCAAGGAGATCGAGCAGCGGGTGAACCAGGCGGCGGAGATCCTGGGTATCCGGGAACTCCTGCAGCGCAAGCCGAAGCAGCTCTCCGGCGGTCAGCGCCAGCGCGTCGCCCTGGGCCGGGCCATCGTCCGCGAGCCGCAGGTCTTCCTCATGGACGAGCCGCTGTCCAACCTGGACGCCAAGCTGCGCGTGCAGACGCGCGCCGAGCTGATCAAACTGCACCAGCGCCTGCAGACGACGGTCATCTACGTGACCCACGACCAGACCGAGGCCATGACGATGGGCAGCCGCATCGCCGTCCTCCGCGACGGTGTCCTGCAGCAGCTCGACACGCCGCAGACCGTCTACGATCATCCCTCTAACATGTTCGTGGCCGGGTTCATCGGCAGCCCGGCGATGAACTTCTTCCCGTCGGAGCTCACCTCGACCGATGGGCAGATGACCGTCGATACCGGCGCCTTCCAGTTGAACGTGCCGGCGCAGTACCAGCCCAAGCTGAAGAGCTTCGGCAAGAGCTCCGTCATCCTGGGCCTCCGGCCGGAAGACATGTACGACCGGAACTGGGCCCCGAACCTGCCGGAGTTGAGCCCCGCCCGCATGAAGGTGGACGTCGTCGAACACCTCGGCAACGAAATGTTCGCCTACCTGATCGCCGGCAACCACTCCCCGACGGCACGCCTGGACTCTCGGACGGACGTCAGCGCCGGCGACACGATCGACCTGGTGCTCGACGTCTCCCGCATCCACGCCTTCGATCCGGCCACCCAGGAGGCGCTATTCTAGCCCTCGGTCAGGTGCCCGAAAGGAGTCCGTTGTGAAGAACAATCCCTGGTGGCTACGCTGGGTCATCGTCCTCGTCGTCCTCGCCGTCCTGATCGGCCTTGGCACCCGGGCGGCGATCGGCGCCGTGCAAGAGCCCTTCATGGTCCAGGCCCAGGCCCAGGAAGGGGACGGGTGGAACTTCGCGCTGGTCGTCGTCCAGCGCGACCCGTCCACGACGGACATCCAGAACATCATCGAGAAGTTCGCCGCCACCCATGGGCAGCGGCCCATGGTGGCGGAGTTCTACACCGACGGGAACGCCGCCGTCTCCTTCGAAGGCGGCGGGCCGGCCGATACCAGCGCCACCGCCGCCCAGCACGTCGGCGAGTTCAAGCGCCCCCAGTCCGGGAACGGCCAGGGCTGGGCGGACGCCAAGGGCTCGCAGGACGCCGGCAAGGCAACCTTCAGCGCGCCGTAAGCGCGGCGGCCTCGCCCCACCGGGCGCCACCCCCGAAATCGGGGGTAGCGCCCTTTTTTATGCCCGCATCATTGACAGCGCTCCTCTCTTCCTTTATATTGTCAACAGTGGTATTGATAACCTGAAGGAGAGGATCCTCGATGGTTCACGAAGTATTGGGGCAGTGCCCGGCGTGCGGCGAGGCCCTGGAGGTGACGCGGCTCCAGTGCCCGAGTTGTCGAACGGCGGTGGAGGGACGGTTCACCCTCGATCGCTTTGCCCGCCTCAACTCGGAGCAGTTGGCGTTCCTGGAAGCCTTCCTGCGCGCCCGGGGCGTGATCAAGGACGTTGAGGAAGCCCTCGGCATCTCCTACCCGACGGTGCGCGGCCGCCTGGACGAGCTGCTGCGGACCCTCGATCTAGGCGACGATCGCGAGCGGGAACGCCGCCGCGTCATCCTGGCCGACCTCAGCGACGGCAAGATCAGCTCCGAGGAGGCGATGACCATGCTCGCCGGATTGAAAGGATAAGGAGAGGAGGCTATGGCACAAGAACGCGTGACCGGGCGACTCGTGGAGCGCAGCTACGAGGTCGGCCCAACGGCGGAGCTCCATGTCAATAACGTGCGCGGCGCCGTCCGCGTCACCGGCACCGAGACGACCGCCATCCGCCTGCGCCTGGAGGTCGACCCTGACCATCGCCTGCCGGACGACGACATCGAGCGCCTGCCGATCGAGTTGGAGCACGAAGGCAACCGCGTCGATGTCAAGGTGCTCTCGGACAAGGCCATCATGGGCTGGTTTGAGCGGCGCTCCGGTCCGCCCGTGGTGCGGATCGGCCTGGAAGTGCCGCTGCACACGCTGACGACCGTCTCGACGGTCTCCGCCGACGTGTCCCTCGCCGGCTTGACCGGCGTGCAGACCGCCAATACCGTCTCGGGGAAAATCGTGGCGACCGATATCGACGGCGACCTCCGTCTGAACACGGTCTCCGGCGACGCCCTGATCACCCGCAGTCGGGGGGCGGTGCGCTGGAACAGCGTCTCCGGCGACCTGATCGTGCGGGAAGGACAGACGACGGGCATCACCGCCAACAGCGTCAGCGGCCGCGCCGAGGCCACGCTCGATGGTGGGTTGGCGGACGGCGTACAGGCGCAGACCGTCAGCGGCGATCTGCGGCTGAGCGTGCCGTCCGACTTTGCCTGCGATGCGCTGCTCAGCAGTATGAGCGGCAGCGTCCAGTGCAGCCTGCCGGTGCAGGTGCTGGAGAGCAAGCGCGGGCGCTGGCATGCCACGGTGAACGGCGGCGGCCCGACGGTCCGGCTGTCGTCCATGAGCGGCTCGCTGCTCCTCTTGCAGAGCAGCCCCGAGGGTGAGCGGGTCGAAAGCTTCCGGCCCGGCCAGGGCGCGGCGCCCGGCGGCGCCTTCCGCCCCCAGCCGCCCCGCCGTCCCGACCAGCAGCCGTCCGCCCCGCCGGATGACGAACGGCTGCGTATTTTGCGCCAGGTGGAGCGTAAGGAGATCAGCATCGAGGAGGGACTGGCCCGCCTCGACGCCATGCGCCGGCAAGCGCCGGACCGGGAAGGGGTCAACTAATGGACGAACGCATGGACACGCCCGCCGGCGGTGTGCGGGTACAGGGCGGCTGGGGGCCGCTCACCGTCGGGCGCAGCGGACGCCTCAGCGTGCGCCCGCGCTCCGGCGAGCAGCCGGCCATCGCCACGGAAGGCGAAGCGCTGGTCATCACCAACGCCGGGGCGCTGGAGCTCGGCCTGCCGGAGGGCTGCGCCCTCACGATCGTCGGCCGGCAGGGTGCCGTGGAGGTCCGCGATGGTAGCCAGGTGACGGCGCAGAACGTCACCGGCGCCCTGACCGTGCGTGGCTGTCAGGGAACGGTGACGATCGAGGGCGGTGACGGCGGTGCCCAACTCTCCAATATCGGCGGTGCCGTCGAGATCCGCGGCCGCAGTGGCGACGTCAAGGCCGGCGGCATCGGCCGGCGTGTGACGCTGGTGGACATCGCCGGCAGCGTCCGGCTCAACGATGTCGCGGGGTCCTGCAACCTGGAGCGCATCGCCGGCGACGCCCAGGTCCAGGATGTCGCCGGCGATGTCGGCGTGGCGGGTGTCGGCGGCGGACTGCGGCTGCACGACGTCTCCGGTCACGTCGCCGTGACGACGCCCGTGGGCGGCGACCTACTCGTGCACGACGTCAAAGGCGGCGTCATGGCGGCGGGATCCGGCGGGAGCACGCGCATCAATGACGTCCAGGGCAACATCCACCTCACCGGGCCGGTTAGCGGCGACGGCCATCTGAGCGACTGCCACGGCAACGCCACCCTCCAGTCGGTCGGCGGCAACCTGCGCGTCAGCGACACCGCGGGGGCGCTGGAGCTGACCGGCGATGCCGGCGGCGATGTGTCCGGCACCGACATCGCCAGCGACGTGCTGGTGGGCGGCCGGGTCGGCGGCAACCTCCGCCTGAAGGACGCCCGTGGCCGGGTGACGGTGCAGGGCGTCGTCGGCGGCGATGTCCACCTCCGCGATCTCGCCCAGTCCGCGCAACTGGAGAGCGTCGGCGGCACGCTCCGTCTTGACGATCTGCTTGGCGGCGGACGGTTCGCCGCGGTCGGCGGCGACGTCCAGGTTCGCCACCTCGGCGGTGAGCTCCATGTCAACGAGGTCGGCGGGTCCCTGCGCCTGACGGACGGCGACGGCAACCTCTCCGCCGGCACCCTCGGCGGCGATCTCCAGCTGCAGGACACGCGCGGCGAGGTGAAGGTCGAGCAGGTCAACGGCGGCGCGACCATCACGCGGGCCTCGGGCGCCGTCATGCTGCCCGGCGTGAACGGCGACGTGCGCCTGATCGACTGCACCGACGCGGTCGACGTGCAGGCCGCCGGCAGCGTCTACTACGCCGGCGCTCCCCGGGCCGAAGCGACGGCGCGCTTGCAGACCGCCGGCCAGGCCTTACTGGCATTGGACCCGGCCGCCAACGTGGCGCTGAACCTCCAGGGCGGCGCCGAGATCGACATCGCGCTGACCTTGCAGGATGAGCAGCGCGACGAGCACCAGGTGACGGGCCGGCTGGGCGACGGCAGCGCCCACCTGGAGGTCACCGCCCAGGGTCGTATCGGCGTCGTGCCGCGCGACCCGGCGGCGGCGGAAGCGTCGCCGAACGAGGAGGCGTCGTCCTGGGCCGGTTGGGGCGGCCGGTGGGGCGCCTGGAATCCCGGTGCCTGGGCGGCAGCCTGGAGCAGCGTCGGCGACCCCGAGGCCTGGGGGCAACGCTACGCCCACCACTTCCAGCGTCGCTACGAGCAGATGGCCGAACGCATCGCCCGCCGGGCAGCCCAGGAGGCGGAACGCGCCACCCGGGTCGCCGAGCGCGAGGCACGCCGAGCGGAACGCGAAGCGAGCCGCTGGGTCGCCCGCGCCACGGAGGGGGCCCAGCGCTACGTCACGGACGCCGCCCACATGGCGAACCTGGCCGGCGAAACCAGCCGGGTGAGCCAGGAAGTCAGCAAAACCGTCAGCGATACGGTTCGCCAGACGCTGACGACGCTGCGGGAAAGCCTGGGACCGGACGTGGAGCACCTACTCGGCGACCTCGGCTTCGGCGGTCGCCACGGTGGCCGGGGCGGCTGGATGCCGGGTCCGCCCCGAGCGGGGCGGCCGGAAGGGCCGGGGCCCCGCCCGCCGGCGCAACGCATCCGGGTCGAGAACGGGGGGACCCCGCCCCCGGCCCCGCCCACGCCGCCGACCCCACCGACGCCGCCGGCCTGGCCATCGCCACCAAGCGCCGCACCCGACGCCGCGCCGCCGGCATCACCGCCGGCTCCCGCACGGGACCGCCTGCAAATTCTGGAGGCCGTGCGTCGCGGCACGCTCACCATCGAAGAGGCGGAACGCCTGCTCGACACGCTGGAGCGCGGACAGCGTTAGGGCGAAGGACCTCTCCACCTGACCTCCTCCCCGGCGCGGGGAGGAGGAACGCGGATGGGAAGGCGGCAGCTGCTTTGGGTCATTACGCTCCGACGATGTTCGAGGTGTGTTACCAGTCCCAGATGCTGGCTCGCCCCCCGGGCTCGGGGGGCGAGATGCCGAAGGCAGAGTGGGGCCTGCCCGGCCACCGGAGTCACAGACGGGGCCTTTGCCCGCAAAGCGAGTCAGAGGTCCCCGCTTGACGGCCTCGCCATCACCCAGGTACCGTGCGGACTGCGGGCCGCGGCCAGGGACGCGAGGGAGGAGCACGGCGCCATGGCGATTACGATCACCGACGTGGTGGCGCACGACATCCGCTTCCCGACGTCGCGGCTGCTCGATGGCTCCGACGCCATGAATCCGAACCCGGACTACTCGGCGGCCTACGTCGTGCTGCGCACCGATCAGCCGGGATTGGAAGGGCACGGGCTGACCTTCACGATTGGCCGCGGCACGGAGGTCTGCGTCGCCGCCATCTGCGCCCTGGCCCCGCTCGTGACCGGCAAGACGCTGGAGTCACTCACGGCGCAGATGGGCGCCTTTTGGCGGGTGATGGTCGGCGACAGCCAGTTGCGCTGGATCGGCCCCGAGAAGGGCGTCATCCACCTGGCCACGGCCGCGATCGTCAACGCCGTCTGGGACCTCTGGGCCCGCTCCGCCGGCAAACCGGTCTGGAAGCTACTGGCCGATATGACACCGGAGGAGGTCGTCGCCTGCGTCGACTTCCGCTACATCACCGACGCCCTGACGCCGGAGGAGGCTCTGGGTATCCTGCGCCGCAACGTCCCCGGCAAGGCCGCCCGAGCGGCGGAGCTCCTGCGGGACGGTTATCCCGCCTACACCACCTCCGCCGGCTGGCTCGGCTACGGCGACGCGCAGTTACGCCGCCTGTGCCGAGAAGCGCTGGCCGCCGGGTGGACGCACTTCAAGCTCAAGGTCGGCGCCAACCTGGCGGACGACATGCGCCGCGCCGCCATCGTCCGCGAAGAGATCGGCCCCGAACGGAAGCTGATGCTGGACGCCAACCAGGTCTGGGACGTCGACGAGGCCATCGCCAACGTGCGCGAGCTTGCCCGGTTCGACCCCTGGTGGATGGAAGAACCGACCAGCCCGGATGACGTGCTCGGCCACGCCACGATCGCCCGGGCCATCGCCCCGATCGGCGTGGCGACCGGGGAGCACTGCCAGAATCGCGTGCTCTTCAAGCAGTTGTTCCAGGCCAACGCCATCCGCTTCTGCCAGCTCGACGCCTGCCGGCTGGGCGGCGTCAACGAGGTGCTGGCCGTGCTGCTGCTGGCCGCCAAGTTCGGCGTGCCCGTCTGCCCCCACGCCGGCGGCGTCGGCCTCTGCGAGTACGTCCAGCACATCGCCATGTTCGACTACATCGCCGTCAGCGCCTCGCTGGAGCATCGCGTCCTGGAATACGTCGACCACCTGCACGAACACTTCCGCACCCCCGTGCGCATGCGGCAGGGCCGCTACATGCCGCCCACCGCGCCGGGCTATAGCGTGGAGATGCACCCGACGTCCCTGCAAGAATATGCGTTCCCGGGCGGCCGCGCCTGGAAGCGGGACGCTTGACGCTGCACCGTGAAAGGGCATGCGCGTGCCGGAACCGAAGTTACACCTGGGTGAGCAGGACGCCCGGGCCCTCCTGGCGCCCTTGCGCGCCGACCTGGCGGCCCTGGAGCGGCGCACCGCCCGCCACGCCACGCGCCTGAAACTCCGACCGGAGGATCAACGGCGGCTGGAGGCGGCGCACCAGGCCGTGCAACAGGCCCTGGCAACCGTGACGGCGCTCTGGGAATCGCGTCGTGGAGAGGAACGATAGGTGGCGGACAAGAAGCGCGTCCTCATCACCGGCGCCGCTGGCCGCATCGGCAGCAGCCTGACCGAGCAATTGCACGAACGCTATAACTTGCGCCTGCACTGCTATCCGACCGTCCCCGACGCTACGCCGGTGACGGATATCGTGCAAGGGAATATCGCCCGCTACGCCGAGATCGCGCCGGCGATGGCCGGCATCGAGGCTGTGGTCCACCTGGCCGGCAACCCGAGCACGCACGCCGGCTGGGAGAGCGTCCGCGAGAACAACATCGAGGGGACCTACAACGTCTTCGAGGCGGCGCGCCAAGCGGACGTGCAGAAGATCGTCTTCGCCTCCACCAACCACGTGATGGGCATGTACGACCGGGACGGCGAGTGGCCCGTCTACGCCAAGCAGCCGGTGCGGCCGGATTCGCTCTACGGCGTCTCCAAAGCCTTCGGGGAGAACCTCGGGCGCCATTATGCCGATCGTTACGGCATCTCCGTGATCTGCCTGCGCATCGGCTGGTTTATGACGCAGCCGCGCGACGAAATCAGCCGCTGGATGTGGCTCAGCCCGCGGGACTGCGCCCAGTTGGTGACCCTGGCGATCGAGAGCCCGCTGCCCTACGGCGTCTTCTACGCCATCTCCGGCAACAGCGCCCGCCACTGGGACATCACGGACACGATCGAGAAGCTCGGCTACCGCCCGCAGGACGACGCCGAACGCTTCTTTTCATAATCCGCCCGCGCCGCCGTCCACCACGATCACGGAGCCGGTCGCCAGGGCAAAGCCGGCGGCGAGGTCCAGGATCACCGAGGCGATATCCTCCGAGGTGGCGACGCGCTTCAGCGGGCTGGACTTCGCCGCGCCCGCCACCCGGTCCTCACGGCCGGTGTTCCAGGGCGAATCGACCATCCCCGGCGCCACCGTGTTGACGCGCACGTCCGGCGCCAGCACGCCGGCCAGGCCCTTGGTGAGCGAGATCACCGCCGCCTTGGACGCGGCATAGGCGATCGAGCTGCCGCTGCCGGTGATGCCCGCCTTGGAGGAGACGTTGATGATCTGCCCCTTCGCCTGGCGCAGCGCCGGCGCCGCCGCCCGGCTGCACCAGAAGAGCCCTTTGACGTTGACGTCGTAGATGCGGTCCCACTTCTCCTCGGTCATGCCGTCCAGGTCGGCCATGTCCACGAAGAACGTCGTCGCTGCATTGTTGACGAGGATATCCAGGCGGCCATATTCCTTGACGACGGCGTCGACGATGGCGCGCACCCGCCCCTCGTCGGCCACGTCGCCCTGTACCAGCAGGCCGCGACTGCCGGCCGCTTCCACCGCCTGCAGCGTCCGCCGCGCCCCCTCCTCCGACTTGCCATAATTAATGCCGATCCCGGCCGCCCCTTCCTGGGCGAACAGCCGGGCCGTCGCCTGGCCGATACCGGACGATGCGCCGGTGATCAGGGCGACCTTGCCGTCTAACCGCTTTGCCACCTGACTCTATTCCTCCCGCTGAACAAGCGGCTCCATCGTAGCACGCCATCCGGGCTATGCGGCGCGCACCTCGCGCGAGGTTGGCCGTATGCTACCGGACATCGTATGATTCCGGTGGATGTCGCGCTATCGCCACCAGTAATGAGGACCCATGACCGAGGCCGGTGGATTGCAACATCAGGACACCGTGCGGCTCGCCCGGTTCGTCGACCGGGCCGACCTGCGGCGCGTGGTCGACGTCTTGCGGGCCGAACGCGGCGCCGTCCTGGATGGCTGGCTGGACGCGGTAGCGGCGCAGCCGTTCCATCTCGGTCGCCGCGAGCGGGCGATCGCCGACCACATCCCGCGCGTCTACGACCGGCTGCTCAGTCTCCTCGCCGGGCAAGAGGATCTTGACGAACTCGGCGACACACCGGCGAAGGATCCCGAATATCTCAACAACGCCCGCGATCACGCGCAGATGCGCGCCGCCCAGGGGCTGACGGCGGCCGATGTCACGGTCGAATTCCGGCTGCTGCGCCATCAGATTTGGGCGGCGCTCCGGCGCGGCATGCCGGCGGAGACCGTCACAGGCGACCTCGTCAGCGCCGAACTGCTGATCAACGACGCGGTCGACGGCGCGGTCGGCGTCGCCCTCAGCTACTATCAGCAGGCCCTCGAGGAGGCCCTCGACGACTTTGTCGCCATCGCCGCGCACGACCTGGGCAACCCGTTGGCCGGGCTGAAGGGCACCATGCAACTGTTGGCCCGCCGGGCGACGACCCAACGCCTCACGGCGGACATGCTGGCGGAGGGATTCCGCACGATGCTGGAGCAGACCGGAGCGATGGAACGGCTGCTCCGCAACATGCTCGACGCCACCCAGCTTCGCGCCGGTCAGATGGAGCTCCATCGCGCGCCGGCCGACCTCCTCGCCATCGTGCGCCACGCCATCGACCTCCTCGGCCAGGAGGCCCAGCGGCGCGTGACCATCGTGACCGGCCTCAGCACGCTCGTCGGCAACTGGGAAGGTGATCGCCTGGAACAGGTCGTCGAGAACCTCATCTCCAACGCCCTCAAGTACGCGCCGGAGGGGCCGGTCCGCGTCACCATCGAGCAAAACCAGGAGTACGGCATCCTCCGGGTCATCGATCAAGGGATCGGCTTGACGGCCGAGGACCATGCCCGGCTCTTCCAACGCTACTTCCGTTCGCGGGAAGCAATCCAGCGCGGCGTCGAAGGCACCGGGTTGGGGCTGTTCATCTGCCGCGGCATCATCGAGGCGCACGGCGGGCGCATTACCGCCAGCTCCGACGGCCCCGACACCGGCACCACCATGACCGTCTTCTTGCCGTTGGACATTCCGGCGAGCTAGGTCACCGACCCGCGCACGACGAGGCGCGCGAGTTCCATCGCGGCTCCGGCGAGCTAGGTCAGTTCCAGGCTCTTCTCCGCGACGAGGCGCGTGGCGAGGTCGCGGAATTCCGGCAGCGGCTTCGGGC
>JAICXR010000333.1 GCA_025980355.1 Chloroflexota bacterium
AGGTTATCGAGCGAGGTCGCGGTGACGCTGATACCGGCGTTGCGCTGCTGGAACTGGTCGAGGATCGCCGTCAACAGCGTGGTCTCCGGCGGCGTGCTGCTCCCCACGGTCGAAAAGGGGCCGTAATAGAGGTGGAGGGCGACCGGGGCGCTCGCCGGCCCACGGCCGCGTCCAGGAATCGGCAGGGCGCAGCCGGCGAGTGCCAGGGCCGGGACGGCGAGCGCCGCCAGGCGCAGCAACCGACGACGCGAGCATAGACGGGCGGCGATCCGAGGCGCTACGGCCATGTGGCGACGTCCGTTCGGAGCGATGGTTGAGCGACCGGCCCGGACAGTGTACCGCGCGCCGCCGCGGGACAAACGAGGGAGGCACCACCGAGCGCGCCGCAGAACGCACCCGCCCTGACGCTGGGCGAAAGCGACGGGCCGGGCGCTCCTTTCGAAGCGCCCGGCCCGAGCGGGAAGATTCGTTGCGGACGCTGAGTCCGGATCAGGGCTTCGCCATGACCGCCAGGGCGCTGTAGGCGGGGCGCGGCGAGTAGTCGCTGCGCAGGACGCCGAAGCCCCACTTCTCGTCGGAGGGCGCGACCACGGCCTGGAAATTCAGATTCCAGATGAAGATGCCGCCGAGCCAGGGGTAGTTGGTGTGCGCGTACTGGAAAGCGCCCACCTCGTAGCTCGCCTGCTGCTGCTCGCTGACCCACTTGCAGTACTCGTAGCCGGCGGGCGCCGGGATGGCATCACCCTGGCAGGAGTCGTAGCCGAACTCAGTCTCCCAGATCTTCTTGGACCCGTCGCCGGCGGCTACCATGTCGTTCCGGTAGTCTTCCAGTCGGCGGAAGAAGAAGCTCGGGTGATTGTTGAAGCCCGTGACGTTGGCCGGCTCCGGCGTGCCAACCTTTGCATCGGGCGGGTTGGCCCAGGCCTCCGCGTGGGCGCCAAGGATATCGAAATAGCCCTTGACGACGCCGCCCTGGTAGGCGTACATCTGCTGCAAATAGGCGTTGTCATCAATGGCGATGTTCGGGTCGTTCACACCCGTCGGCGTGGGCGCGCCGCTGACCACAATGGCGTTGGGATCGGCTGCCCGAATCGCCGTGGACGCCGCTTTCAGCAGTTGCACGTAGTTGCCGGCGGTGATGTTGCCAGGGCCGACTTCGCGGGCGAAGTTCTCTTCATTCCATACTTCGTAGGCGCCGACCTTCCCCTTGGAGCGGGTTGCCATCGCCGTGAAGAAGGCCGCCAGATCGGACGGGTTCTTCGGGTAGGGGTTCGCCGGATTGGCGCGGGCCCAGGTCGGCGCCTGCACGATCGAGAGCAGCACCTTGATGCCGGCCGCATTCGCCTGAGCGACGATCGTATCCAGCTCGCCCCAGTTCTGGTCGCCGGGGCTGTTCGGCTGGATGTCACTCCACACCACCTGCTGCTTCACCCAGTCGAAGCCGGCGCCACTGATCTTGCCGAGCACCGGCAGCTCCTGGTTGCCGTACAACTGCGCCTGGAAACCGTAGACGAAGCCGGAGGCGGGGGCCGTTGGGCCGGTCGGCGTCACGACGCCCGACGGCGGGGCGCTCGGCACCAACGCTGCCGCGTCGGGCAGAACGCCGGACGCCTTGGCGTCGTCGCCGCCGAGCGTGACGTCGACATCGCCCGTGTGAGCGCCGGAGGCCGGGCTCTCGACCAGCCAGTGCTGGATCGTCACTCGCTGGCACCGCAACATCGTGAACGGCCCCTCCGGCGTCACCGGCCCCATCGGCAGACCGTTGTAGACAATGGGATCGCCGATCGCCGCCGTCGCGTAGTACTTGGCCTTGATCGCCGGATCGCTGTTCAAATAGGCCAGATGGCGGGCCTCAACCTGGGCGAACGGCAGCCCGGTATCCGGCGCGGTGCTGGCCGGCGGCGGCGTGTTGCGGAAGGCTTGCAACCAGGCATCCTTTCCCAGGTCGTGCAGGCGGTCGTAGGTGTTGACAAACAGCACCTGGTGGGTGTCCGGCCGCCATTGCATGACGACGCGCTGCGTCGCCTGATCCAGGAAGCCGTCCCACATGAAGCGGCCGGAAACGGGATAGCCGAGGCTGTTGACGCCGCCGAGACGCTGGAATTCGCTCCAGAACTTCGCCGAGGCGTCGTCAGTGATGGCGTAGCCGGTCCCGCCGGCGCCGCCGTGGCCGTTGGCCTGGGTGTAGAAGTGCCCATTGGGGATCGCAAAGTCCAGACTCGCCGCCGACGCCGTCCCCGCCATCGGACCGACCCATCCGACGACCAAGACCAGCGCGGCGAGCAGCATCGATATTCGTGTTCGCACAGTCCCTCTCAACCTACTAGCCGAATTACTTGCCATAACGCCGACGGCAGCGTGCGCTGCCGCCCAGCGTTCCCGTATAACGTAGCAGGCTGTAGCCGGTGACACCAGGCGAGCGGGAGGATGGTCCGGGTCGATCTAACCGCCACCCTGCTGTCTGTTCCTGTTACCCTTCCCCTGCGCCAGAGGAGACCAAGGCAGATGTTCGTCGTCGGCACGGCCGGGCACGTCGATCATGGCAAGTCCACGCTCGTCTACCGCCTGACCGGCATGGATCCCGACCGGCTGGCGGAGGAAAAGCGGCGGGGCATGACGATCGACCTCGGCTTCGCCTGGCTGGTGTTGCCGAGCGGGCAGGGGGTCAGCATCGTCGATGTGCCGGGGCACGAACGGTTCGTCCGGAATATGCTGGCGGGCGTCGGCGGCATCGACCTAGCCTTGCTCGTGGTGGCCGCCGATGAAGGCATGATGCCGCAGACGCGCGAGCACCTCGCGATCATCGATCTGCTCGGCATCCGGCGGGGCCTGGTGGCGATCACGAAGGTCGACACGGTGGCGCTGGACTGGCTGGAGCTGGTCACCGACGACGTCCGGCAGGAGCTGGTTGGTACGGTGCTGGAAACGGCGCCGCTCGTGCCGGTGTCCGCCGTCACCGGCGCCGGCCTGGACGACCTCAAGGCGGCGCTTGGGACGCTGCTGGCCACGATCACGCCCCATGCGCTGTCCGGCTCGCCCCGGCTGCCGGTGGACCGGGTCTTCACGCTCAGCGGGCACGGCACGGTGGTGACGGGCACGCTCCTGGACGGGGCGCTGCGTGTCGGGGAGGAGGTCGAGGTGCTGCCGGCCGGGCTGCGCAGCCGCCTGCGTTCCCTGCAGACGCACCGGCAGAAGGTGGAGATCGCGCCGCCCGGCAGCCGGGTGGCCGCCAACCTCGTCGGGCTGACGGTCGACCAACTGCGGCGGGGCGACGTCCTCTGCCGGCCGGGCGCACTGCAGCCGACGACGACGATCGACGTCTCCTTACGCCTCCTCGCTGTCGCCGGCCGGCCCCTGGTCTCCGGCGATGAGGTCCATTTCTACAGCGGCGCGGCCGAAATCCCGGCCTCCGTGCGCGTCCTCAACGACGTCAGCATCGCCCCCGAGCAGACCGGCGCCGCCCAACTGCGTCTGGCCCAGCCGGCCGTGCTGCGCCGGGGCGACCGCTTCATCGTACGCCGGCCGTCGCCGCCGGAGACGATCGGCGGCGGCGTGGTGCTGGACCCGCAGGCCCGCCGCGCCCGCCGGGGCAGGGCCAGCGTCGTGCTGGCGAGCGACCTCGACGCGCGCGAAGTCCTGGAGGAAGTCCTCCGTTCGCGCCGCCTCTGGGCGGTCAGCGACCTGGCGATACGCTTACAGCAGCCACTCGCCGCCACGGCGCGGGCCGTGCAGGATCTGCAACAGGAGGGGCTCGCCGTCGTGGCCGGGGAGGCGGTGGCGGCACACGAAGGCTGGCAGGCGCTGACGGCGGGCGCCCGCCGCGCCGTCGCCACCTATCACGCGGCGCAACCACTGCGGACCGGGATGCCCCGCGAGGAGCTGCGCGAGCGCCTGGGCGTCGCGCCGGCGCTCTGGCCGGGTGTTGCCCAACGCCTGGTCGGCGACGGCGTCGTGGCGGAACACGGCGCGGTCGTTCAGGAGCCGGGCTTCGTCCCGCAGCTTTCGCCGCCCCAACAGCGGCGCGCCGACGCCATCCTGGCGGCGCTCGCCGCCGGCGGCTACAGCCCGCCTTCGCTCGCCGACCTCGCCGGCAATGACGCCGACGACACCGACCTCCTGGCCTACCTGGTGGAGCAGGGCCGGATCGTCCGCGTGAACGAGCAGCTCGCCTACCCCAGCGCGGTCTATCGGGACATGGTGCAACAGGTCGTGGCCGCTCTGGAACGCGGCCCGGTGACGGTCGCCCAGGTGCGCGACCTGCTGGGCATCAGCCGGCGCTACAGCCTTGCCCTCCTGGAACACCTGGATACCCTGCGTC
>JAICXR010000253.1 GCA_025980355.1 Chloroflexota bacterium
CCCAGCCTCGCCGCACGCATGCCGACGCCGATCTCCCGGAAGGCATCGGTGAGCGAGGAGGCAGCGAAGACGGTGATCGGACCGAGCGGCGCGCCGGTAGTGGACGAGCGTTCGGGTGCGGCCGGGGAAGCGGCCGGAGCGGACTGCGGGGCAGCGTCATCTCGGGTGCCAACGCGGTTGCGGCACGCCGCTAGGGGCAGGGAGGCGGCCAACAGCAGGAGCGTGCGCCGGGCAACGAGAAGCCGAGAAGGCCGGTTGCTGGCCTGACGACGCCCGTTCACGCCACCAACTCCGCCACGATGTTGCCGGTACGGCGGCTGTCGTAGCCGCCGAGCGCCGCCAGCTCCCGCCGGTAAGGGGCGCTGACGGCCACATCGAGCAACGCCTGGACGGCCGGCGAGCGGAAATAGGGGGCGGGGATCACCAGGTCATACGGCTCCTCCTGCAGGGGCAAGAAATCCAGCGCCAGGGCCCGCGCCACGGAGCGGATGCCCGGTCCGGCATCCGCCGCCCCGGCGGCGATGGCCTCGCCGACGGCGAAGTGGCTCGACAACTCGCGCTCGTAGCCGGCGACCTGATCGGCCGGCACACCGCCGGCCGCCAACCAGGCATCGAGGAGCAGCCGGCTGCCGCTGCCCAGCTCGCGGTTCACGATCCTGACGTCCGGCCGTACGAGGTCGCCCGCGCTGCGCAGGCCCTTGCTATTCCCCGGCGCCACCAGGAGACCCTGCTGCCAATCGCAGAGGGCGACGACGGCCACCGCTTGCCCCGCCAGTTCCTGCGCGACGTAGGGGAGGTTGCTGACCCCACTCTCGGGGTTGCGCAAGTGGACGCCCGCCGCGTGCACTTCGCCCCTTGCCAGCGCGCGGAGCGCCGTCGTGCTGTTGCCCTGCCGCCAAACCAACCGCACGTTGGGATGACGCCGGCTGAGGTGGACGCCGAGCACGGCGAGGGCCGGATCACAACCGCACACCACCACCGTCTGCTCGGTGAGCCGCCGATCAACCAGGAGCTCCACCGCGACGCGTTGTCCGTCGCCACTCGCCAGCCCGTCCGCCGCTGTCCGGGCGTCGGCGCTGCCGCACAACGGGTAGGCCAGCGTGCGCTCCCCAACCTGGGCGACCGCCACGCGCTCGGGGAGGACCGAACCGAGGCGCGTGCCGTGCGGCAACTCGGCCTCGATTCGGGCGGGGGCTTCCGGCAGGGCGAACAGCGCTTCCACCCGACAGCGGAGGACCCGGGCAAGGCGTAGGGCGACCAGCGTGTTCGGCAGATACCGACCGGTCTCGATCGCGTGCACCGCCTGCCGCGCCACGCCCGCCTGCTCCGCCAGCGCCTGCTGACTGAGGCCGGCAGCCAGCCGGCGCTGCCGGAGCTGGTTGGTCAAAGTCGCCAAGTCGCGCCGATCTCCTCCCGACATACGATGCCATTGTACGATACAACGACCATCATGTACGCTGTTGTAGCGTCTTTGAGGGCCGCTCCCAGTCCCTTCCAAGATTCGCGGCGTATAATGCGCCACCGGCGCCGGTCGAGGTGCGCCGGCCCGAAGTGCCGCGCTGGTGACGATCCACGATGGTCGCTGACGTGGACTCCGGACGCCGCGGGACATCGGAGGCTGGATGCCCAGTCGCAACGCGCACCGGATGGCCGAACGGCTAGCAACCCGCCCAGGCCGGCCGGCGCTGCCACCATTGCCCAGCATCCGCGCCCTGGTTCGCACCGCCGCCATCATCGCCGCCGTGTCCCTGGCCATCGGCGTGGTGCTGACCTGGCGGCTGGGCAATGGCGTTTGGACGGCGGCGCTGGCCACCGTGCTCCCGATCCTCTTCCTGTTGGGGGCCGGCAGCCAGGGTTGCCGCTTCCTGCGCTGGCACGTGTTGGCGAAGCGGCGCGTCCCCGCGCTGCGGATCACGGATAGCCTGCGCATCTATCTCGCCGGCTTTGCGCTCGAGTTGACGCCCGGGCGGGTGGGAGCTTTTCTCAAATTCTCGCTCCTGCGCCGGGCGACGGGCGTGCCGGAGTCGGAGACGGTCGCCATCGTCGCCGTGGAGGCAACGGCCGAGATCGTCAGCTTCCTCTTCGTCGCCGTCGGGGGCGCGGTCGCTGGCGGCTACGCCCCGCCCCGACTGGGCGCGGGCGTCGTGTTCGCCCTGATCGTCCTCGTGGGTCTGGGCCTGCTCGGGCCCGGCCGGCGCCAGCTCGGCCGGTGGCGCGTGCTGACCTGGGCGGCCGCGCGCTGGCCGCTGCTGCGCTCCTTCACGGACGGCCTGCTGAGCGTCGGCAGCCCACGGCCGCTCCTGCTTGCCCTCGGGTGGGCCCTGGCGGCGCGGGCCTGTGAGGTCGCGCTCTTCGCGGTGGCGGCTCGCCACATCGGCCTCGCCCTTCCGCCGGCCGGGATGGCGGCGGCGTGGGGAGCGTCGGGCCTCGCCGGGGGCCTGTCGTTGCTGCCGGGCGGCGTGGGGGCGGCGGAGGGCGCCATCGTGGCGACGGTGGCGGGCCTGGGCGGGAGCGCGTCGCTCGCCTTACTGGCGGCCCTCGTGAGCCGGACCATGACGCTCTGGCTCTGGATCCCGCCCGGCCTCTGCTGCGCCCTGGCGAGCGCCCGGTCGGCCGCGCCGGAGCGCGATCCCGCGCAGACTCGGGAGCCGGCCTGACCTTCCGGCGGGAACTGGCGCTAGCGACGGATGGTATGGTAGGTGCCGATGGTCCTGCTTCCCGCCCGAGGGGCAGGAGTGCCGACGCGCGGTTCGGATGGAGTCGGAACGGTGAGCAGCCCGGACGACGCGGCGTCGACACTCCCGACGGACCGGCCGCTGCGCGTCGCCATCGTCACCGAGACCTTCCTGCCAAAGATGGACGGCATCGTCCGCTTCCTCCTCGAGTTCCTCGCCTATCTCCGCCACCGGGGCCACGCGGCCGTGGTGTGCTGCCCGGGGCCCGGCCCGGCCCGGGTCGACGGCTTCGAGGTCGTCCGCGACGCCGGTGTCAGTTTCTCGCCCTATCCGGAGCTGCGCCTCGCGCCGTGCGCTCCCCGCATGGCCGCCGCCCTGCTGTCCTGGCAACCGGACATCGTGCATCTCGCCGGCCCGGTGCTCCTCGGCGCCCAGGCAATGTACCTCGCGCGCCTCTTGGACGTTCCCGTGGCCGGCCATTTTCAGACGAACCTGCCCCGCTACGTGCGCCACTACGGCGCGCCCTGGCTCGCCCCTCTCACGTGGGCCTATCTGGTGGCGCTCCATAACCGCTGCGCCCGCACCTACGTGCCGTCGCGCCAGGTGGCGGCCGAGGTGCGCAGCCACGGCATGCGGCGGGTGCAGGTGTTGCCGCGCGGCGTCGACGCGGCGGCCTTTCGGCCCTCCCTTCGCAGCGAGGCGGTCCGGCGAGGCTGGGGGGCGGGGCCGGATGATCTGGTATTCCTCTACGCGGGTCGGGTGGCGGCCGAGAAGAACCTGGCGAGGCTGACCGAGCTGGCGGCGGCTGTCCCCGGCGCCCGGGTCGTGGTCGTCGGCGACGGCCCCTTCCGTCCGGCGCTGGAGTCCGCCCTTGGCGCCCGGGCGCGCTTCACCGGCCACCTGCACGGGGACGCTTTGGCCGCCGCCTACGCCTCCGCCGACATCTTCGCCTTCCCATCGCTCACCGAAACATTCGGCCTGGTCCTCCTGGAGGCCATGGCGAGCGGCCTGCCGGTGCTGGCCATGCGCGCCGGTGGGGTCCCCGATGTCGTGGAAGATAGCCGGAACGGCCTGCTGTGCGACCCCCGTGTGCCGAATTCCTGGGTGGAACAGGCCCGTCGCCTGGCGGCGGAGCCGGCCCTGCGGCAACGCCTCGGCGAGCAGGGCCGCGCGACGGCACTCGCCCGGACCTGGCCGGCCATGTTCGACCGCCTCCTGGCGGACTACCGGCAACTGGCGGCAGCCCGGCCCCGGGCAGTCGGGGCGCATCAGGGCGGGGCAGCGCCATGCTAGCGCCGCCGAGCTCCCGCCGGGCCGTCCGCGGTAGCGCGGACCTGCACATCCACACCTGTTACTCGGACGGTCGCCCCACACCGCGGCAGGTACTGGCCCACGTCCGGGCCATGGGCGAGCTCCAGGTGATTGCAATCACCGACCACAACACGATCGCCGGTGCCGTGCGGGCCGCGGCGCTGGCCCCCGAGTATGGCGTGGCGGTGATCGTGGGGGAGGAGGTGTCCTCCACCGGCGGACACATCCTCGGCCTCTTCCTGCAGGAGCATGTCCCTCCCGGCCTGTCCGCCGAGGCCACCATCCGGGCGATTCATGAGCAGGGCGGCATCGCCGTGGCCGCGCATCCGTGCTACCGTCCCCTCCGCCCGCAGGGGCCGGACGGCCGGCCGACGATGGAATCGGTGGGGCCGCTGATGGAGACGTTGCCCTTCGACGCCGTGGAGGTCGTGAACGGCACGCCGTTCCTGGGTCCGGCCAATCAGCGGGCGCAATGTCGCAACCGGGGCCCAACGCGCCGAGCGGAAGTGGGGGCCTCGGACGCCCACATCCTCTCGGCGATCGGGAAGGGGTACACGCGGTTCTCGGGCCGGACGCCTGAAGAGTTGCGGCACGCCATCCTCGAGGGCCGGACGGTGGCCTGGTCGCGTCCCTATAGCGTCGGCGACCTCGCGGCCTACCTCCGCTTCTGGCTGGGCGTCTCCCTGGAACGCGGCCAGCCGGCGTGGTAGCGGCACATTCGGCGAACGAAAAAGAAGGGACGAGAACGTGCGCATCCTGATCTTGGGGGCCGACGGCTACCTCGGCTGGCCGACGGCGCTGTACTTCTCGCAGCGCGGCGACGACGTGCTGGCCTGCGACAACTTCGCCAAGCGGCAGTGGCGGGCCGAGGTGGGCGCCGAGAGCGTGACGCCGATCCGCACCCTCCACGAGCGCGTTCGGGTCTGGCGCGACCTGACCGGCAAGGGCATCGCGCTGGCCGTCGGCGACATCACCAACTGGTCCTTCCTCAGCGCGCTGATCCGCGACTGGCATCCCGACACTATCGTCCACTACGGGGAGCAACACAGCGCCCCTTACTCGATGATTGACCGGGACCATGCCGTGCTGACGCAGACCAACAACGTCGTCGGCACGCTGAACGTGCTCTGGGCGATGCGCGACTTCGCCCCGGAGGCCCACCTCGTGAAAATCGGCACGATGGGCGAGTACGGGACGCCCAACATCGACATCGAAGAGGGCTACCTGGAGATCGAGCACAACGGTCGGAAGGACGTGCTCCCCTATCCAAAGCAGCCGGGCAGTTTTTACCACCTCTCCAAGGTGCACGACAGCCACAATATGCTGTTCGCCTGCCGGATCTGGAACCTGCGCGCGACCGACCTCAATCAGGGCGTCGTCTACGGCGTCCAGACCGACGAGACCGCGCGGGACGAGCGCCTCTGCACCAGCTTTAGTTACGACGAGTGCTGGGGCACCGTGCTGAACCGCTTCTGCGCCCAGGCCGTGATGGGCATGCCGCTGACCGTGTACGGCCAGGGCGGGCAGACGAGGGGCTTCCTCGACATCCGGGACACCGTCCAGTGCGTGGCCCTGGCGGCAGAGCACCCTGCGGCGGCCGGCGAGCTGCGCGTCTTCAACCAGTTCACCGAGCAGTTCAGCGTC
>JAICXR010000148.1 GCA_025980355.1 Chloroflexota bacterium
AGCGCCGTGCTGGGCAGGGGAACGCCGTAGGCATGGCCGGCGGCGAGGGCGATGCTGAGGTCCTTCTGGTGCAACCGTGCTTTGAAGCCCGGGGCGAAGGAATGCTGCAGGAAGTTCGGCCCGCGCAGCTCCATGACGCGATTCCCCGCCAGGTCGCCGCCCAGCACCTGCAGGATTTTGGCCGGGTCGACGCCGGCCTTGGAACCGAGCACGAGCGCCTCGCTGACCGCCTCGATCGTCAGGGCGACGACCACCTGGTTGCACGCCTTCACGACCTGACCGGCGCCGCTCTCGCCGACGCGGACGATCGTCTTGCCCAGGGTCCCGAAGATCGGCTGCATTCGCTCGAAGGTCGCTTCATCGCCGCCGACCATGATCGATAGCGTGCCGGCGATGGCGCCCTTGTCGCCGCCGCTGACCGGCGCGTCGAGCATCGTCACACCCTTCGCCGCCGCCGCCTTCGCCAGGCTCTGGGCCACGACCGGCGAGATGGTGCTCATGTCGATCAGCACCTGGCCCGCTTTCGCGCCCGCCAGCACGCCGTCCGGTCCATCGACGACGGCCGCCACATCCGGCGAATCCGGCAGCATGGTGATGACGACCGCGCTCTGCCCGGACACCTCTCGCGGGCTGCTCGCAGCCCGCGCCCCCTCCGCGACGAGTTCATCCACCGAACCGCGACTGCGGTTGTGGACGACGAGCGGATAGCCCGCCCGCATGAGGTTACGCGCCATGGGCTTGCCCATGATGCCCAGGCCAATGAAGCCGATCGTGTCCGCCAACACTGTTGCCCTTCCGCTACGCCACGGATTGTAGCGCGGGAGGGAGACGTGGCGCCGGGCAAGGAGCGGCGGGCGCACGCCTCCGCCTGCTGATGCCGCTGAGCTGTCTCTCCGCGCCGTCGATCTATACCGAGCAAGTGAGCAGGGTAAACGGCTCCGCCGTGCTGCCCGGCCAGTGCTCCAGAAGACGTAGCCGGTCGGCCAGGGAGGTGGCAACAACCGTTCGGACATAGCCTTCGCGCGTGCCGCCGGCGCGCAGGGCCAGCATCGCCTGCCAGGCCGGCCAGGCTTCGTCGCTCTCCGGCGGCAGATCCGGCGGCAGGAACAGGTGGACGAGCCAGGGATCCGCCAGCACCACGGCATCGCTGTCGCGCAACTGCCAAGCGCCTGTCCCGGTGGCCTCGGGCAGGCCCCAACAGCCGGCGAGGAAGGCGCGCGCCCAGCAGTACGGGGCGGCATACTGGCGGCCGGCGACGTGGCGCAGCCGGAGCCATGGGTGCGCGCCCGGCGGCAAAGGCCGGCGAAGAGGGGCGGCGCCGTGGAGCGCGGTCGGGGGCACGGCCAGGTCTAGGTCGACGGAGGGCGTGCCGGGTCGGAATCCCATCGCCGTGTAGAACGCCATAGCTGCGGCATCTTCCGGCACGGTCTCCAGCCGGGCCCCGCCTGCCGCCCGCGTGAGCGCCTTGGCCGCCGCCACCAAAGCGCGCCCGACGCCGCGCCGGCGGCGGTCGACGCGCACCTCCAGCGCCTCCAGGTAGCCGTAGCGACCGAGCGGGGACGCTTCCTGGCTGAGCAGCAGCTCGAGGTGCCCGACCACCACCTCGTCTTCGACGGCGATCAGCACCCTGCCACTAACCGAGCGGACGCAGGCATAGTAGAATGCCGCGCGCTCCGGGTCGCCCTGGGCGTGCGGGAAGCCGTCGAAGCGGTACATCGCCGTGATCGCCGGGATGTCGGCAGCGCCGGCCAGGCGAACGCGATAGGCCGTCGCGCTGTGGACGGCCATGCCGCCGCCTTTCCCGCCTACGCTAAGATGGCCCCGCCAGACGAGAGGATAGTATCGTGAAGATCACCAAAGTCCAGACGACCGTCGTCGCGGTACCGGACCCGCCGTTACGCAACGTCAACGGCGTCCACGAGCCCTATGCCGTGCGCGTCATCCTTCAGGTCCATACGGACGACGGCGTCACGGGGCTCGGCGAGATGCCCGGCGGCACACGCTTCAAGGCCGAGCTGGATGCGGCGGCGGCGAAGGTGATCGGGCTCAACCCCTATCACACGGAGTGGCTGCGCGAGCTGTTCCCGGACTCGCCCCGCCTCTGGTCGGCCTTTGAGGTCCCCTGCCTGGATGCTGTCGGGAAGGCCACCGGCCGATCGGTGTCCGACCTGCTGGGCGGCGGGGTGCGCGACCGCGTTCCGTTCTCCGCCTATCTCTTCTACAAGTTCGCGACACCGGACGGCTGGCTGGAGACGGCCGCCGGCACGCCGAAACCCTGGGGCGAGGTCGGCATGTATGGCTGGGCCGCGGAAGTGCTGACGCCGGAGGCGATGGTTGACGAGACGGCGGAGTTCGTCCGGCGCTACGGCTTTCGCACCCTCAAGCTGAAGGCCGGTCCCTTGCCGCCGGACGAGGAGGTGCGTACGCTCCGCCTGATCCGGGAACGCTTCGGCCCCGACTATCCCCTGCGGATCGATCCCAATGCCGGGTGGTCGGTAGAGACGGCGCTCCGCCTGCTCCCGCAGTTGGAGGAGATCGGCCTGGAATACTACGAGGACCCGGTCCGGGGCATGGACGCTATGGCCGAAGTGGGGCGACGGACGGAGCTCCCGATGGCGACCAACATGTGCCTGGTCGGCTTCAAACAGTTCCCGGAAGGGGTGGCGAAGGACGCCGTGCAGGTGGTGCTGGCCGACCACCACGGCTGGGGCGGCCTCTGGGCGATGAAACAGTGCGGCCAGATCTGCCGGATCTTCGGCATGGGCACGTCGCAGCACTCCAACTCTCACCTGGGCATTTCGATGGCGGCGATGATCCACGCCGGCGCCACCGTGCCCGGCCTGATCTACGCCAGCGACACGCATTACCCGTGGCAGCAGGGCTGGGATGTGGTGAACGAGACCTTCACCTTCACCGACGGATCCCTGCCCGTGCCCACCGCCCCCGGCCTCGGCGTCACCCTCAACCAGGAGCGCCTGGGCCGCCTCGCCGAGATCGCCGCCGCCCGCCCGTCCGAGCGCCGCGACGACCTCGGCACCATGCGCCGCTGGTTCCCGGAGTGGGAGGCGAAAGCGCAGCGCTGGTAAGCTTCGGCGGCCGCGGCCGGAGGACACGGCGGTCATCGGGCCGCTAGGACGGCCCTATTCGGCGACGCCGAGCGCCTCCAACTGTTCGGCCAACTGCCCGAGCACCGCGCTGGGGTCGCGCGCGACGGAGGCGTCGCGCGTCAGGTCGAGCCGCCATTCGGCATGACCGCTGCTGGTGATCGCCGTCGCGTAGCCGAGCTTGGCCGCTTCCCAGGGGATCGTGGAGAGGGCCGGCGCGTGGTCGGTCAGCACCTCCAACGCCTCGTCCCCCTTCAGCTTCTTCAACTGTTCGACGGCCTTCATCATCGGATAGGGGCAGATCTCGCCCCGTACATCCAGAACACGAGCCATGATGTGATTCCTTTCCTGCCCGAACCGCGGGCGCGGCTAGGCGATACGCTTGATGACCTGGACCCCACCGGCCGCGCCGGCCAGCAGACTGAGGCCGAATACCCAGCCGTTCAGGCCGAGCGAGGGGACGGCGGAGAAGAAGGCGCCGATCGTGCACCCGGCGGCGATGCCGGCGCCGTAGCCCATAAAGCTCCCGCCCACGAGCGACTGCGCATAGCGCACTTTCTGGCGGGGGAAGCGCAACTTGAATTCCGAGGCCAGGACGGCGGCGACGAAGGCGCCGAAGACCAGGCCCGCGTCCAGCGCGAAATTCCCGGTCAGCCAGCTCGAGCCGCTGCCGGCGACGAGGTTGCAGCCGGCGAGGGTGGAGGCGCCGTCCAATGACCCCGCGCCCATGCCGAAGACGCCGGCGCCGCGCTCCGCCCAGGACCCCAACTCGCCGGTGACGCCGAGCGGGTGGTCGAAGGTATAGGCGAAAATGTTCAGGATCGCCAGCGCCAGCGCCCCGGTGGTGATCGGCCAGCCGGTGACGAACCAGCGCTTGTAGGTGCGGACGACCTGCCCTTGCACCGTCGCCGGCTCGACCTCCGGCTTCTTGCGCATCGGGATCTGCGGTCCGCGCCCGGCTTCTCGCCACAGCGTGAGCAGATAGGCGACCGCCAGCAGGGCGATGGTCACGATGATGGCACCGACATAGCCGAAGATATTGGGCAGCCAGAGCACCGGCGCGGTGGCGATTTCCGTGTGGTACCACCAGTTCCAGGTGTGCGCCGCCGCCTCCAGGCCGGCCAGGATACCCAGCAGGCTGACCAGGGAGGCGACGTAGCCTTCCCCGATGCGATAGAGCGTGCCGGACACGCAGCCGCCGGCGATCACCATCCCGAGGCCGAAGGTGACGCCGCCCACGACCAGGTACCAGCCGATCGGGATGACGTGCGCCTGGTCGGGCAGGGCGCCCGCCGAAGGGTCGGGCACCGCCTTTGTCATGATCAGCGCGAAGCCGATCGTCGCCAGGCCCAGCGCCACGAGAATCGCCCGCATCGTCCGACCGTCGCGGAGCAGGAAGAGGTCCCGAAAGGCCGAGGCGAAGCAGAGCCGGCTACGCTGGAGGATGACGCCGAAGCCCAGACCGAAGGCCCAGAACACGCCGTAGGTCGGACTCGCCAGCGCCATCAGCACCAGCAGGGCGAGGGCGGCAACGACCGCCGCGATTTTGAAGATGCCGACCGCCGGGATCGGAAACCCAAGGGCCGCCCGCTGCGCGGTCGCCGGGGCATTGATGCTCACGCTGACCTCCGTTCGGGCCGTAGGGGCGACCCGACCATTGTTGACTTTGTCTCCCGACATTGTAGCGTATAGGCCAAGGGCCGTCAACGGTATTCCGGGCACGCCAGAGCGCGAAGGGACGGGAGGTGATCCCGGCGCTCAGCTCGCCAGATATTTGCGCCAGGCCTCCTCGGCCGGGTTGGCCGACACCAGGGCGAAGGCCAGGTAACGGGGCTGATATGGTTCGTGGCGCAGCACCATGCCGGCTTCCGCCGGCAGCCGATTGGCCTTGCGGCGGTTGCAGGGGCCACAGGCCGCGACACAGTTGGTCCAGGAGGAGGCGCCGCCACGGGAGAGCGGCTGGACGTGGTCGATGGTCAGGTCGGCGCTGCCGCCGCAGTACTGGCAACTGCGGTCGCGCAGCAGCACACCGCGCCGCGTGAACGGCGCGGGACGCGCCAACGAGCCGATGCGGACGTAGTAGACCAGCCGGATCACCAGCGGCCACTCCATCGACAGGGACATCGAACGCAGCGCCCGTTCGGCCGCTTCCACCACCTCCGCCTTATTACGGAGCAACAACGCCACGGCCCGGCGCACCGGAACGACGCTCAGCGGCTCGAACGAGGCGTTCAACACGAGTACACGAGAGTGCACCAGCGTCATCGCCTCCTACCTGAGTTTCTTGGTAAGGTTAACTATATGTGGTTGCTGTCTGGAGTGTCAATTTGACGATGCCAATCTGGAATCTGCGGCCGTGACGCACCCGCTCTGCGCGGCGGTGGATATCGGCAGCACCACCGTGCACCTCCTGATTGCCCGCCTGGCGGACGACGGCACGCTGCTGCCCTACCACGAGGAGAGCGTGCGCCCGTTGCTGGGGGCGCGCCGGGCCGCCGGCGGCGCCATCCCGCCGGACGCCGAAGCGGAAGTCTTGGCCGCGCTCCGCCACTATCAGGAGGTCGCCGCGGCGTTCGGCGCTTCCCGCCTCCTCGTCGTGGCCACGGAAGCGGTGCGCGCGGCGCCGAATGGCGCCGACCTGGTAGGGCGCTGGCAGCAAGCCCTGGCGCTGCCGATTGCGGCGCTCACGGCGGCCGAGGAGACGCGGCTGGCGATGCTCGGCGCCTATGGCGGCGCCGTCCCCCAGTCCGGCCTCTTCGCCGATTCGGGCGGCGCCAGCACGCAGGTCGCCGCCATCGCCGGCGGCGCGATCCTCTGGCAGCGTTCTCTGCCCATCGGGGCGAGCGGCCTGACGGCGACCCACCTCGCCGCCGATCCGCCAACCCCGCAGCAGGTCGCGATGGCAGAGGATGCGGTGGGGGCGGCGCTGGCGACGCTGCCTGCCCCGCCCACCGGGAGCGCGCTACAGCCCGTCATCACCGGCGGCTCCGCCGCCACGATCCAGGCGTTGGGCTTGCCGGGATGCGGGCCCGGCGTGCTGACCGCCGACTGTCTGGCACAGGCGGAAGCGGTCCTGACCCACGATCCGAGCCGGGTCCTTGTCCAACGCTTTCGCCTGCCCCCGGAGCGTGCGCGCGTCCTCGGCGCCGGTTGCCTGATTATTCGGCGCCTGGTGCTCTGGTCCGGCTACCCGAGCTGGCGGGCCAGCGTCGCCGGCATCCGCGAGGGCATGATCCGAGCCTGGACGACGGCGCCGCAGGATTGGCCGGTGGGACTCCCGACGGGGCGGTCCTAGCCGCCCGGGCCCGCCATAGTGCGTAAATAGTGCATAATCAGACGATTCAGCGTTGCATCGTGGACCGCGATGACGGTGGGCGCGCCGACGGGGCGAAACGAAGAAAGAGGAGAGCATGGTCGACGTGCAGCAACACGACGTAGTCATCGGCATCGATCTCGGCGGCACCAAGGCCTTGGCGGGGGCCGTCGGCGCTGATAACGCGATCATCGGCCAGGCGAAGATTTCCACGCGCAAGAAACGCGATCCGGAAACGCTCCTGGCGGCGGTCGCGGCGTGCGCGCGGAGCGCCGTGGAGAATGCCGGCGTGCCTTTCGCGTCGGTGCAAGCCGTCGGCATCGGCGTTCCCGGGCCGATCGACCCGGAAACCGGCACGGTCGGGAACGCGCCCAATCTCGGCTGGCTCAACGTGCCGGTGAAGGCGATCCTCGAGCGTGAACTGGGCCTGCCGGTGGCCGTCGGCAACGACGTGCGCGTGGCGACGCTCGGTGAACACCGGTTAGGCGCCGGCCAGGGCAAGAGTCGGGTCGTCACCTTCTTCGTCGGCACCGGGATCGGCGGGGGGCTGGTGGTGGACGGCAAGCTGTACGCGGGCGCCCACAACGCTGCCGGCGAGATCGGGCACACCTTCGTCGCGCCTGGCGGCCCCCGCTGCGGCGCCGGCCATAGCGGCTGCCTGGAGGCGATGGCGAGCCGCACCGCCATCCAACGAGACATCCTCAATGCCGTGAAACAAGGGAAGAAGACCGCCCTGACCCACATCGTCGCCGGCGACCTGGCCAACATGAAGAGTAGCGACCTGGCCGAGGCGCTGGCCCAGGATGACAAGGTGACCAAGCGGGTGCTGAAGCGCGCCGCCGAATATCTCGGCTACGGCCTCGCTTCGGCCGTCAATCTCCTGGACCCGGACATCATCATCCTCGGCGGGGGCGTCGTGGAGGCGCTGGGCGAGACCTTTATCAACTGGGCGATCAAGGTCGCGAGACCGAACTACATCTGCGAGGCCGCCCGCGACACGCCGATCGTCGGCGCCGCGCTGGGCGACGACGCCGGTATGCTGGGTGCGGCGCTGCTCGCGCGCGAGGGGACGACGGGGGATGGCGCGTCGGGGAGATGAGGAGATGAGGGGATGAGGGGATGAGGAGCGAACGGGCGGAGCGAGAACCGATCGAAGGGAGGCCGGCATGAGCAGCGTACCAAGCAGATCTGCAAGCAGAACCGGAGATTCCTCATCCAAGGTCTCGACGGCCGCGCTTCGCGCGTCGGCGTCGCCAGCGGCC
>JAICXR010000310.1 GCA_025980355.1 Chloroflexota bacterium
CATTCTAGGGGCGGGCTATGCGACGCGGCTGGGCGAGTTGACGAAGGACCGCCCCAAGCCGCTGCTCCCCATCGCCGGCGAGCCGATGATCGACCACCTTTTCGGCCAATTGGACGGCATCGAAGAGATTGATGCGGCTTACGTCGTCACCAACGCCCGCTTCGCCGACCAGTTCGCCTGCTGGGCGGCCGAGCGCCGGGGACGCTTGCCGGTGACGGTGCTCAACGACGGCACGACGACCGACCAGAACAAACTCGGGGCGATCGGCGACATCCGCTTCACGGTCCAACAGGCTGCGATCACCGACGACCTCTTCGTCGGCGCCGCCGACAACCTGTTCGACTTCGATTTGCGCGAGCTGTTCGCCCTGTTCCGTCAACGGGGATCGTGCATCGGTCTCTACGATGTCGGACGGTTGGACCTGATGCCGCAGTACAGCGAAGTCCGCTTGGACGGCTATCAACGCATCACGCACATGGTCGAGAAGCCGCCGCAGCCGACCTCCACCTTTATGGCCACCGCCCTCTACATCTATCAAACTGGCCACTTGCCGTTGCTGGAGCGTTATCTCGCCGAAGGCGGCAATAAAGACTCGCCAGGCCACTTCCCCGCCTGGCTGCATCGCCAGGTCCCCGTCTATGGCCACGTTTTCCGGGGCCGCTGGTTTGACATCGGCACGCCCGAACAGTACCAGCAGGCGAACGAGCTATGGACGCGGGAGAAGCGCCGGTAGCCGGGGCGCCGACGGGGACGAAGGCCGTCGGCGGGATCGTCCTCGCCGGGGGGAAGAGCTCTCGTCTCGGCTTCGACAAGGCGCTGCTGCGCGTCGACGGCGAGATCCTGGCCCAATGGTTGCCGGACCGGCTTGCGGCGTGGTGTTCTCCGGTGGCGCTCGTCGTCGACCGGCCGCGGCGCTACGCCGTCTCCGCCCGGCAGCTGGTCGACGGCACGCCTGACGCCGGCCCCCTGGCCGGCATCGCGGCGGGACTGCAGGGCATGGACGTGCCGGCGCTGTTCGCCTGCGCCTGCGACATGCCCTTGCTGCGACCGGCGCTGATCGAGCGGCTCTGTGCTGCCCTGGACGGCCACGATCTGGCCATCCCGGAGCGCGGCGGCCGGTTGGAACCGCTCTGCGCCGTCTACTCCGCGTCGTGCTTGCCAGTCATTCAGCGACTGTTGCGCGATCGTCGCCTCCGCGCGAACGCGGTGGCGAGCGAGGTGGCGACGCGCATCCTGCGGGAGCCGGAGTGGCGCGATATCGACCCGGAAGGCGATTCCTTCCTGAGCATCAACACGCCGGCCGATCTGGTGCATATGCAGGAACGCGCGCGTCACTTCGGCCTCACCATCGGTCGCTAGGCACCGTCCGGTCCACCGGGCGCTGACCGGGATACACAATCCGGGCGATGGCCGTTGGCATGCGAGCCGGCGGCGTGCTACACCTTGGTCATCGATTTGGAAAGCGACCAGGGAGGAACGGGCGATGGTCACGTGTGAGGACTGCGGCAACACCGGCTACCCGAAGTATGCCGAAAGCACCGTGCGTTGCCGGCATTGCGGCGGCCGCGTCCGCCCGGCAACGCCGGAAGAGGTGCGAAGAAATGAACCAGGAGTCGCGGGACCGAACGCCGAGTAGGCCGCAGGGGGCCGGCGCGCTGCGCCGGCCCCCTGCTCCGCTGATAACCGCTACTCTTCCCCGTCGTCCGGCACGTTGAAGAAGGATGGGTCCAGTTCGTCGTCGCCTTCGCCCGGCTCCGGGAAGGCATCGGGGAAATCGACGGGGAATTCGCCCGGTAGCCCTTCCGCCACCATCGTCTGGGCCTGTTCCAGCGCCAGGCGCGCCTGCTCCGCCAGCTGGGCCCGCTTCACCAGGCCGGTGCCGGCCGGGATCAGCTTGCCGATGATGACGTTCTCCTTGAGGCCCGTCAGCCGGTCGCGGGCGCCGGCGATCGCCGCCTCCGTCAGCACCCGGGTGGTCTCCTGGAAGCTCGCCTTGGCCAGGAAGCTCTCCGTGTTCAACGACGCCTTCGTGACGCCGAGCAGCACCGACTCTGCCGTCGCCGGCTCGCCGCCCTCGGCGAGGACCCGGGCGTTGATCTCCTCGAAGGTGAAGCGGTCCACCAGCTCACCGGGAAGGAGGTCGGTATCGCCCGCCTCTTCGACCTTCACCCGCCGCAACATCTGGCGAATGATGATCTCGATGTGCTTGTCGTTGATCGGCACGCCCTGCGAGCGGTAGACCTTCTGGACCTCCGCCACCAGGTAGCGCTGCACGGCCTCGCGGCCCTGCACCCGCAGCTTGTCCTGCGGATTGGCCGGCCCTTCGGTCAGTTCCTGACCGGCTTGCACGACGATCCCGTCGTCCACCTTCAGGCGGGCGGTCGGCGGGATGTTGTACTCCCGCTCCTCCGTGTCGTGGTAGCGGATGATCGCGCGATCGCCCTCCAGGCTGACCGTCCCGGAGATCTGGGCGTAGTCCTGGTCCGGCACCGCCAGCACCTCGCCGTCCGGCGATTCCGACACCGTGCCGCTCACGGGGCGGGTGAGGAGGGCGCCGGCCTCGACGTGGTCGCCGTCGGCGACGGTCCACTGCATGCCGGGCGTGAGGGCGTGCTCTTCGTTGAAGACGTCCTGGGAGACGACCTTCACCTTGCGGCTGGTGTCGGTGCGCTCCAGGCTGACCTTGCCGCCGATCTCCGTGAGGATGGCGGCCTCTTTCGGGATCCGCGCTTCGAAGAGCTCCTCGACGCGCGGCAGGCCCATCGTGATGTCCTCACCGGCCACACCGCCGGTGTGGAAGGTCCGCATCGTCAACTGCGTCCCCGGCTCACCGATGGACTGGGCGGCGATGATGCCGACCGCCTCGCCGATGCCGATCGGCTCGCCGGTCGCCAGGTTGCGCCCGTAGCAGAGGGCGCACATGCCGCGCCGCGCTTCGCAGGTGAGGGCGGAGCGCACCAGCACCTCGTCGATGCCGGCGTCCGTCAGATCGCGGGCCGACGTGTCGTTCATCTCCTGGTTGCGCTCGGCGATGATCTCGCCGGTGCGGGGGTCCGCCACCGAACGCGCCAGGACCCGCCCGTTGAGGCGCGTGCGGAACAGGTCCTGGGCCGGCTTCGTGCCGGGCTCGATGCTGTAGTTCACGCTGTCGGAGACGCGGATCGTGATCCCGTTCTCCGTGCCGCAATCCTCCTCGTAGACGATGACGTCCTGCGCCACGTCGATCAGGCGGCGCGTCAGGTAGCCGGATTCCGCCGTCCGGATGGCGGTGTCGGCCAGCCCCTTCCGCGCGCCGTGGGTGCTCATGAAATACTCCAGCACGGTCAGCCCTTCCCGCAGATTGGAGCGCACCGGCAGGGGGATGATCTGCCCCTTCGGGTTGGCGAAGAGGCCGCGCAGCCCGGCCAACTGGCGGATCTGATTGAAGCCGCCCTTGGCCGCGCCCGATTCCGCCATCATGGCGATGGGGCCGAACTGGGGAAGGTTCTTGCGGACCTCCTTGAGCAGGTCCTCTTCGACGCGCTTCCAGCGGGCGATCAGGTTCTGCGTGCGCTCGCCCTCGGTGATCAGGCCGCCGCGGTAGTCGTCCTCGAAGGCATTGGCGTCGGCGTCGGCGATCGCCAGCATCTCCGCCTTGATCGCCGGCACGGCGATGTCGTCCATCGCCGCGGTGGTGCCGGAAGTCGTCGCATAGTGGAAGCCCAGGTTCTTGATCTGGTCCACGGTCTCGGCGGTGACCTCCGTGCCGCAGCGGCGGAAGCACTCGCCGATCAGCCGGCGCATATTGGCCTTGTCCACCAACTCTCGCGCCGTGCCGTCGTTGTAGAAGCGCAACGCCTCCGGCAGCACGTTGTTGAAGGTGAGGCGACCGACGGTCGTCTTGACGCCGAGCGTCTTGCCGACCGTGATGCTGCCGTCGGGACGCCGCTGCCGCACCGGTTCGATCTTCTCTTTGCGCACCCGGCCGACGCTGGTCTCGACGTAGCCGTCCTCGGACGGGTTGTCGTAGTCGGCCCGATTGACGCGCACGTACACCGGCGTCTGCAGGCTCACCATCCCGGCCTCGCGGGCCATGAAGGCGTCCTCGAAGCCGTCGAAGACCTTGAAGCGCCCGATGTTGTGGGCCTCGTCCGGGTCGTCGTCCGGCCGCATGCTCATCAGGTAGTAGCAGCCGAGCACCATGTCCTTGGTCGGGCTGACGATCGGCTCCCCGTCCGCCGGCGAGAGCAGGTTCTGGCTGGCCAGCATCAACTGGCGCGCCTCGTCCTGCGCCGCCTGGGAGAGCGGCACGTGGACCGCCATCTGGTCGCCGTCGAAGTCGGCGTTGAAGGCGGTGCAGACCAGGGGGTGGATCTGGATGGCGGACCCTTCCACCAGGATCACGTCGAAGGCCTGGATGCCCAGGCGGTGCAAGGTCGGGGCGCGGTTGAGCAGCACCGGGTGGCCCTGCACGACCTCCTCCAGCACGTCCCAGACTTCCGGCCGCTGGCGCTCGACGATGCGCTTGGCGCTCTTGATGTTGTGGGCGAAGCCGCGCTCGACCAGCTTCCGCATGACGAAGGGCTTGAACAGCTCGACCGCCATGCGCTTGGGCAACCCGCACTGGTGCAGCTTCAGGTGCGGCCCGACCACGATCACGGACCGTCCGGAGTAGTCCACCCGCTTGCCGAGCAGGTTCTGGCGGAACCGGCCCTGCTTGCCCTTCAGCATGTCGGACAGCGACTTCAGCTTATGGTTGCCGGAACCGGAGACCGGCCG
>JAICXR010000076.1 GCA_025980355.1 Chloroflexota bacterium
AGGCCACCGGCCGGGCCGGCGACACGATCGTGGTTTTCACGTCCGATCACGGCGACCAGCTCTGGTCGCAGGGGACCATGAAGAAGCAGCAGCCCTACGAGGAATCCGCGCACATCCCCCTGCTGGTGCGCTGGCCTGGCCATATCCCATCCGGCCGGGTTGCCGATGGTCTGGTCAGCATCGTCGACTACGCGCCGACGCTGCTCGGCCTCGCCGGCCTGCCCGCGCTGCCCGGCGCCGAGGGCGAAGACCGGGCCGACCTCGTACTGGGCGAGCGGGCGCAAGGGGCCGACTCGGTCTTCCTCATGGATATCACCCAGACGGACGAGTCGCGCACACAGGAATTGCCGGAGTGGCGGGGCCTGCGCACCCCGCGCTACACCTACGTGCGCCGCCAGGACGGCGCGGACTGGCTGCTCTTCGACAACGAAGGCGACCCCTACCAGCTCGAGAACCGGATCGCCGACCCGGCGTTCGCCTCGGTGCGCGACGAGCTCGCCGCCCGACTCGACGCCTGGCTGGAACGCACCGGGGACCGGATGCGCCCGGGCCGCGACTCCCTGCGCGACCTGGGCCTGGTGGACCTCTGGAACGCCCGCGAGCGGGAACTGCACCCCACGGCGCCGGAGTTCCTGGCCAGCGGCGCAGACCATCAGGCATAACCGCTTTCAAGCTTGCTCCAAGCAGCTTGTGGGACTCTATGCGACACTGTGAATAGCCAGCGCGCGCCGTGCCGCGCCCGCGATAGAATCAGGTATGGTTCGCTTGCTCCACTGGAGGAGAGGTCGATGCTTCGCGTCCGCGCCAGCGCGTTGGGGATACTCCTGGTCACCAGCCTCGCCGCTTGCGGCGGCCAGTTGCCGTCACCGGCGACGACCAATGGCCCGCGGCCGGCGCTGACCGCGAGCCCCCCCGTCGCCGCGCCGAACCTTGGCAACGCCGGGGCTGACGTGGGCAACGGGCTGGCCGCGGTCGCCGTTGTAGCGCCGCCGGAGACGACCGCGCCGGTGGACGTAGCCCCCGCCGTGTCGACCGTCGCGCCTCCCGTCGCCATCGAGCGCACCACGGTTACGTCGACCTCGATGAGTACAAATGCCGCCACGGCGCGAGATGCCGCGATCACGACGAGCGCGACTGCTGCGGCCACGACGCAAACGTCGAAGGCACAGGCTGTCACCACCGCCGTTCGCAACGTCACTGGCACTTCATCCGCGCGAACCACGGCCGTCAACTTGCCTGTGCGGGCCTCACTCGGACCGTTGGAGTTCATCTCCCAGACGCTGAACAACTGCGGCCCGGCGTCCGTGGCGGAGGTGCTCAATTATTGGGGGATCTACCGGACGCAGGGGCAGGTCCAGGCGATCCTGCGGGCGGACGGCAACCCGGGCGGCATGGTGCCCTACGGCGTCCCGAGCTACATGCATTCGCTCGGCATGGACGTCGTGATCGGCGTCGGCGGGACCGACGAGGAGATTAAGGCCCTCGTGGCCGCCGGCTTCCCCGTGATCGTCAATCAGTGGGTGAGTCCGGAAAACCACTATGGCCACTTCCGCCCGATCGAAGCCTACGACGACGCCCGCGGCGGCTTCGTTTCCAGCGACCCGTACCTTGGTCCCGACCATTTCATCAGCTATGCCGATTTTGATGAAATCTGGAATACCAACAGCCGGCGCTTCATTGTGATCTACCCGCCCTCTCGGCAAGCCGCCGTCCAGGCGACGCTCGCCGCCAGCGGCTGGGACAAGGCCACGACGTACCAGGCCGACCTGACCAAGCAGGAGCAACGTCAGACGCCGCATACGTCGGTCGCCAATGCGGCGTTCCGCAATTCCGACTATCGACAGGGCTACGGCGCCCTCAACCTAGCCTGGGACGAACTGCAGCTCGGGCAGTTCGACGCGGCCCGTGCCTCACTGAAGACCGCCGCATCCGGGCACGCCAACCCGGTGGTCGTCAACTGGATCGCGCAGCTCCTGCCCTAATCGGCGCTGAGCAGCTCCTGCGCCCGGGTCCAGAGATCGGCATCGACCTGCCATAGCCAGTCGACGGGCAAACGGAAGCCCGGGAGGGCGCTGGAACGGTACGCCCGGTCGGCATCCGGCAGGGCGGAACGGTAACGGCCAGTGGCGTCGAGCACCCAGAAGTCGGCGCGCTCCTTTCCCGGCCGCGAGTCGATGACCCAGTATTCGCGCACGCCGCCATCCTGGTATTCATCAAACTTGTCCGCTCGGTCACGCGCCGTACTGTCATCCGAAACCACTTCCACGACGAGATCCGCCGGACCGATCAACACATTCTCCGTGAGCCGATCCACATGCTCAGTGGCGAGATAGAGGACGTCCGGTTCACGCACCGGGCCATTCCGCGTTGCGCGCATCTTATAGGGGGCAATGATGACCCGACCGAGGTGGCGCCGCCCGACGTAGGCGCTCAGCAGGAAGTATATGAGCCCGGCGATTCGTTGATGCACTTCCTTCGGCATGTCGTGAACAATCACCCGCCCATCGATCCACTCCGTCAGGCCGCCTTCGTCACGCTCGGACATGATGAACTCTTCCGCGGTCATCACAAGCGAGGCATCCCGCGCGACCGCGGGCAGCAAGTCGGTCTCTGCCATGCTGGTGCTCCTTTCGGTCGCTCCATCGTAACCGACCGGCTGTCCCCTCACGATGGAGGAAGCCTTCGCCTTCCCGGGCGACGAGCCCGGGTCTGCGCTGCACGGGGGGCGGCGCGCGCGTGTTGAACGCATGCTACGATCTCGCACGCATAAAGGAGAACGACGGTGAGCATCACCCCCGCGAAAGTCGGCATCATTGGCTGCGGCACGATCAGTGCCGCCTATCTGAAGAATAGCAAGCAGTTCACCGCCTTCGACGTCGTCGCAGTGGCCGACACGCGCCTCGAGGCCGCGAAGGCGCGCGCCGACGAGTTTGACGTCCCCAAGGCGCTCGGCGTGGAGGAAATCCTGGCCGACCCGGAGGTTGAGTTGATCATCAACCTGACCCCCCACCGCGTCCACGGGAAGGTCGGCCTCGCCGTCTTGGAGGCGGGAAAGCACGTCTACAACGAGAAACCGCTGGCGGTCATGCGGGACGATGCCCGCGCCCTGATCGACACCGCCGCCCGGAAAGGGCTGCGTGTCGGCGGCGCGCCGGACACCTTCTTCGGCGGCGCCTGGCAGACGGCGCGCAAGGTGATCGACGACGGCCTCATCGGCGACCCGGTCGGCGCCTTCATCAACCTGCACGCTCGTGCTACGCCCCGCCCGCGGCCGCAAGACGACGGCTACCTGAGCTTCTACCTCACCGACTTCCTGGAGTACGGCGGCGGCTGGGCGTTCGACCGCGGCCCCTATTACCTCAACGCGACCATCAACCTGATCGGCCCGATCCGGCGCGTCACCGGCTCGGCCCGGGCGACGTGGAAGGAGCGCGAGCACGGTGGCCAGCTTCGACAGGTCAACGCGCCAAGCCATGTCGCCGGGCTGCTGGATTTTGCCGACGGCGCCGTCGCTCAGTTCCTGATGACCGCCGATGTCTACGGCACCGGCCTGCCGCACATCGAGATCTACGGCAGCACCGGCTCGCTGCGCTGCATCGATCCGAATAACTTCGGCGGTCAGCTATACCTGCGCAAAGCGGATAGCCCGGAGCTAGTCCCGGTGGAGAACCAGTTCGGCTACAACGGCAACAGCCGCGGCGTCGGCGTTGCCGATATGGTGACGGCGATCCGGTGCGGCCGCCCCCATCGCGCCAGCGGCGAGATGGCCTACCACGTGGTCGACACGATCACCGCGATCCACGAAGCCTCCGCCGAGAATCGCCACATCACCCTGCAAAGCACCTGCCAGCGCCCGGCGCCGCTGCCGTTGGGACTGGCGGACTGGACGATCGACGACTGAGCTGAAGTGGGGACCGGGCCGCGACTGCGGGGGAGGGGCAGGGCCGCGACCGCTATCGCGCCCCGGTCAGCCATAGCGCCCCGCCCGCAACGTGCGCTCCGCCGTCCAGGCAAAGTGCTCCCAGTTCTCCCGGAAGGCCATATACGCCAACGACCCGAGGCCGATGTGGACCTCATAACAGCGCAGGCGCGCGTCAAAGTCGGGTACGTCGAGACCGATCGCCGCATAGTGCTGCACTGCGGCCTCCCGAAAGTCGATGCCATCCCAGGCTCGGTACCAGGGCGCCCAGAACGTCAGCCAGGCAATGTCATAGAGGAAGTCGCCGTAGAGGGCACAGCCCCAGTCGAACACGGCGCTGATTCGATCACCTTCGACCAGCACGTTGAAATGGAGCAGGTCGCTGTGGATAACATAACGTTCCTCCGGACAGACGTTGACCAGGGTCTTCAGGCGTTTTGCCGCTGCATCGAACGGTCCTGATCGCTCGGGGTCAGCGTCGAGGCGCCGTCGCCAGCCGTGGATGCGACTCGTCGGGGGATCATTCATACTGTCGAGGAGGAAGGCGCGCCAGCTCGCAAACCCCCCGTTGCCTTCGGCGTCCCATCCGCCAAAACCCACCGTCGTGCTCACATTCGCAAGGCGCGCAGCGTCGAGCGCCCTGAACAGCGACGGCAACACCGCCCGCATGCGCGCCGCGTCCAGATCGTCGATGAACTCCCCGAAGGCGCGCCGGGAGATAGCGTAGAAGCCATCGAACGCCCTGCCCATGGCGATGATCGGTGGGATCGGCAGATCCGGTCCGGCGAAGGCCGCGGCCATGCGGTCCTTCGCGAAGTCCTCCTCCACGGCGCTGAACCGAGCGATATAGTCGGCGTCGCCGCAGCGCAAGGAAAAGGCTTGCGACCACTCGCCGCGACCGATGCGCGCCACGTCGGTGACTGGGCCTTGGAGACGCGCTGCGACAAATTCGCGCACTGCGGCGTCGGTGAGCGTCGCCACGCCGTTCCCGCCTCTCGATGCTAGCCAGTGCGCCCGTGCAGCGTAGACGGCATCACCATAAGACCCGCACCGGGTACTGAGCGATGAGCCGGTCCGCCGTGAGCAACGGCACATCCTCCAGCAGCGCTTGGGCGATGAGGAGGCGATCGAACGGATCGCGGTGCAACGGCGGCAGTCCGGCGACGCGCAACGCGTGCTCGACGGTGATCGGCAACGCCACAAAGCCGTTGACGGCGAGCTGCCGACGGATGAACTCCGACAGGTCACTCGGAAGGTCTATCCGGCCCAGTTGCGCCTTGATCGCCAGCTCCCAAGCGGAAGCAGCACTGAAGAGCAGCTCGTGTTCCGGCGACCCAATGATCTGCCGAACCCTGGGGGAGAGCTGGCGGTCGTCGTTGATCCACCACACGAACGTATGGGTATCAAGCAGGTGCCGCATTAGCGGCCCTCAAAAGCAGAGAGGACATCATCGGGCAGCGGATCATCGAAGGTAGAGGCGATCTTCATTTCGCCCTTCGCGGAGCCGGGGATGCGCTCCTGACGCAGCGGCGTCAAACGAACCACCGGCATGCCGGCGCGAGCGATGATCACCTCCTCACCGGCGAGCGCCTGCGCCACCAAGCGAGATAGCTCGGTCTTGGCCTCATGCATGTTTACGATGACCGCCATGGCGTCCCTCCTTGCTTCAGTCTAGCTAAGGAGGCTAGCTACGTCAATCGCCGGCGATCATGCCACGTGGTCGGCAGGTCAGGGCGTATGCAATAAGCCCCGACGACGGGCGGCGATCCGTGTGATGCACGGAGTACCGCACCCACGCGGGGGGTACGCAGGACGACGACCTGTGTAGGGGCGTATTGCATACGCCCTTCTTGATTTTGCATACGCTCTGGCCCAAATGCCTCAGACTCCGGAGCGGAATCCGCCAGCGTAACTTCCCGCCTTTACAGCCCGAGTTGCGCCCGCTGCTGGTTGAGGATCGAGGTCACCTGCTGCTGGATCGTCGTGGCGGCGGCATCCACGGTCTGCGTGCCGTTGAAGGCGTCCGTTTGCGGCTTGCCGGTGGCCGTGGCGATGTCGCCCTGGCCGGCGACGACGAAGGTGACATGGCCGTTCTTGAGGACGTCGGAGTAGAGGGAGATGCTCTTCGGCGGCGTGGTGCGCTGCGGGTTGAAGACGTACTTCTCGGCCGTCGCGATGTGCGCCGGCACGTAGCCGGGGAGGTTGGCCATCTCCAACGGCAGGCCGTCGCCGATGGTATCCCACTTCAGGAAGGTCCAGGCTTCGTCGACGTGCTTGCTCGTGGACCCGATCGCTATGCCGTTGGTATAGATGTCGATCACGCGCGAGCCGGTCGTCGGGTTTTTCGGTGGCAGGAACACGTCCCAGTCCAGGCTCGGCGTCGGGGCGATTGTCTGGGACCACCACATGCCGCCCGGCGTCATGGCTGCGGCGCCACTGGTGAAGAGCTTGATGCGGTCGCCGGTGCTGGGGCCGGCCGCCACCTTCTGCTTGTGGACCAGATCGACGAGAAAGCTGAAGGCGTCGTAGGCTTTGCCGTCGGAGCGCAGCGTACACTGCGTGAAGTCCTTGTCGAAGAAATCTCCGCCGTTCTGCCAGATCCAGGTGTAGATCGAACCGTTGCCATCCTCCGGCAGACCCAGACCGTACTGCGGATTGCCGTTCGCGCCGGTGGCGCGCGTCATTTTCATGGCGTTTTCCAGCATGGTGTCCCAGGTCCAGCCCTCGTCCGGCGGCTGCACGCCCGCCTGCTGGAACAGCGTCTTGTTGTAAAAGTAGAGGGTGCCGGTGTTCAGATTGGCCGGTATCTGGTGGAGGCTGCCGGCGCCGACGGCAATGTTGCCCGCCTGCCAGCGCGAGCTTGCCACTAACGGGGCGTACAGTTGCGTCAGGTCGACTTTGTCGCGAGCCACCAGGTCGTCCAGCGCTCGCGTCACCTTCTTCGCCGCGAAGACGACGACATAATACGGCGAATGGGCGAGGACATCCGGGCCGGCGCCGCTGGCGGTCTGCAACTGCACCTTGCTGAAGTACTCGCTGAACGTGCCGACGGTGTCGAAGTTGATGGCGATACCCGGGTTTTGCTGCATGAAGGCGTTATAGATCGGGACATTCTGGCTGGTCAGCGTCCCCCAGGAAGAATACCGGAGCGTCGCCTTGGCGCCCGTCGGCGCGTTTAACGTGAGTCCGGCGGTGGTGAGCCCGCTGGTGGTCGCGGCGACGGCAGACGCGGCCGTGCTCGTGGCCGAGCCGGACGTTGCCGCCGTGGCCGCGGAGGCCACCGCACTGGACGCGCTCGGAACAGACGTTGCCGTGACGGTGGTCGTCGCGGATGTGCTCGCGGGCGCTGTCGACGCTGCTGCTTGCGGTGGGGCGAGGCTCGCCACGGCGGTGACCGCCGGCGCGGCGCCGGAACCACCGCAGGCGCTCAACGCCACGGCCGCCCCGGCGGTCATCAGGCTGACGACGAACCGGCGGCGAGGAAAAGACCGGGCCAGGCTGGACATTGACATGCTCCCTTCGTAGTACGTTCTCGCCGACGAAAAGCTGCCACGCTCCCGCTGCGAGGGGCGGTGAGGACGGCGGCGCTGCTACGCCCGTACGGGTGCTTGGCTGGGCGCCGGCACGCGGGCGCCGTAGACCGAGAAGAGGACGCGCCGGGCGCGATCGACGTCGCGCAAGGGATCGACGCCGTAGGCGCGGCCGAACGCCGCGTGCGTCGCCTCTTCCCACTTCGTGATTGCCGCCAGCGGGAAGGTGACCGGCGCGCCACCGGCCAGGCCGGACTCATTCATCGCGACGACGAGTTCTTCGTCACGATAGCCGTTCCGCCCGCCGTACTCCGGCGCCACGCCGTCCGCGACGGCCCGGTAGAGGCTGTTCAGCTCGTCGGCGCGGGCCACTTCGTCCTCGCCGCCTCGCCAAAGATCAGGGTGATGCTCCACCACTGCCGCGAATGGATTCTCGTAGACGAGGTCGAACGGCGGGCCCAGGCGCAGTTGCTGGGGCGTCCGTCCGGTGTTCCCGGCTACCCAGGTCGTTTCCGAACGATGGCGAACCAGCTTGCCGTCGGTCACGACGCTCACCTCAAGCTGGCCGCCCTGGCTCACCAGCGTGCCCTTGGTGCCGTGCGCCGCGAAGAAGCGCGGCACGGCCTGGCGCACCGGCGAGCTCCACGAGCTCGTGCATTCGTGGATCGCCGTGGCCCCACCGGCGAAGTCGATCGTCGCGGCGGTCCACGTCTCGTCGTCGTGATGGGCGCCGTTGAAGTCGTAGGGTTCGACCGCATAGCGGCGGACGTGAGCGCTCACCGTGCGCGGCTCGGCGTAGTCCAGGTAGGTGCGCAGCAAGTTCATGGCGTGGTAGCCGCCGGTGACGTACAGGCAGTAGGCGCGGAGGACGCGCCCGATGGCGCCGCTTTGCAGTACCTGGCGCGCCAACCGTTCCGCCGGCCAGCGCCAGACATTTTCCCCCACCTCCAGCGGGACCTTGGCGCGCGCCGCCGCTTCGATGATCAGCTCCGCCATCTGGCGCGTCGGCGCGATCGGCGTCTCGATCAACATCGGCACGCCGTAATCGGCGGCGGCTTTGGCGATGACGTGGTGGGCGTCCGGCGGCGTCACGATGTCCACCGCGTCCAGCCGGCCGGCGCGGAAGAAGTCGTCGACATCGCCGTGGGCGCTCGCGCCGGTGCGCACGCCGATGGCCTGCGCCGCCGCCGGGTTGATGTCGCAGACGGCGACCAGCTCGAAGCGGTCGTCCAGGGCCAGGATACTCTGCACGTGGGCCTGGGCACGCCGGCCCGCCCCCACCAGGCCAAGTCGGAGCCGCCGCATCGTTGCCCCCTTCCTGTTGAGGCGTATTGCATACGCCCGGCATTTTGATGGGCGTATGCCCCCCTCGGTCCGCTCGTTACAGCCCCTACGCCACGGTCACGCGTACCGGCTGGGCGTAATTTTGATACTGTTGGGCAATGCCGGCCGCGTCACTGTCACCCGGGTGCGCGATGGCGCGGCGCTGGAAGCGCACACTCCCCGACGGGGCGTCGGCCGGATAGAGCGAGCGCATGGTCATACAGCCGTAGCCGCCGGCGGAGAGGCCGCGGCCCTCTTGCGGGTTGCCCGGATGGTCGAAGAAGGCGAGGCCGGCGACCGCGCCATCGAGGTGGCCGCACCAATCGAGCCAGCGGCCGGGCGTGCGATAGGTGGCGTTCGCCGGCGTCTCCAGGTGCAGTTCGCCATCGGAGCGCAGCCGGCCCGGCGGGTCCAGGGGCATCGCCTGGCGCTGGGCATCGCGGCGATTCAGGTCCACCAGGCGCAGCGGGTCGGCGATGCGGGCGGCGAGGATAAACGGGGACGGCCCGGCCTCCTGCGGCGCGGACGGCTGCTGCCAGACGTCGAAGACCAGCGAGCCGTCCGGCAGCGGCGCGACCCGGACCTCCCGTCGCTCGTCCAGGAGGTAGTCGGCCGCGGCGTTGGTATAGACCAGGCGCTGGACGAAACGGGCGTAGACCGGGCCGCCCTCGACCCGCTCCCAGGTGGCGTGCAGCATCTTGCCGTCCGGTCCATAGGGGGGCTCGTCCCAGTCGGACCAGATGTTGGAAGTGGTGGGGCCGCCGTGGCCGCCATAGGCGAGGAAGAGTCCGGTCTGGTGCTGATGCTCCCCGGAGGCGCCGCGCACCACGTTGCCGGCCGGCGTCATGACCGGCCAGAAGTAGGGCTTCCAGGTGCCCAGGAAGACATAGGCGGTCAGTAACCGCCCGGCCTGCCGGAACATGAGCCGGTCGGCCTTGACCGCCACCTCTACGCCACCCCGGTCGGGCGGCGCTCCGCCGAGGTGGCAGGTGTAGCGCCGCTCCGTGCCGCGTGGCAGCGTCCCGGCGATGAGCCAGGTGAGGTGACCCGTCTCATCAAGCTGGGCCGGCAGCGTGGCGCCATCAGCGGCGGTGACTTCCACGGCGAGGGCGGCGGCGCCCGAAGGCGACAGGCGCTGCACAACGTCAACGGGAAGTCGCGCGGTGGCGAGGACATCGCGCCGGTCGAAATCACCGGTCGCCAGTCGGAGTTGCAACGTGTGCCGTTCGGTCGCGGACGCCATCGGCCTGCTCCCTCCCCCGTTGACTGGCCCTAACTCATCACGCGCACCCGCGTGCCGGTGTCAATCGCCAGTTGGATCGACACGCCAGTCTCCACCATGCGCACGCCCTCCGTCATCGGGCAGCGCGGTGTGTCCGTGCCCTGGATGCTGCCGACAAAGTTCGCAATCTCGTACTGCCACTCCGGCGAGCCGCGGCCGTGCATCGGCGTGCGGGGGAGCGAAGCCGGCTCCCACCGCGACGAGGTATGGTGGTGGCCGCGCAGCTCATCCTCCTCCCACCAGCAGACGATCGTGCCCTGGTCGCCGTAGACCGAGAGGCTGAGGATGTATGGCCGGACGACGGCGCTGCTGGAGAAGAGCTTGCCCAGGGCGCCGTTCTGGAACTGGAGCAGTGCCAGCCCGGCCTGCGGCGTCTGATTGCCCTGAACTTCGTAGACGTCGCCCGCGTACCAGCGCACCAGGTCCAGGGCATGATGGCCGACGCCCAGGCGGGCGCGATAGTTGAGGTTGCGGCCCCACGTGCGCGCGCTGGGATATTCCTCCGGGTCCGTCTTGTGCGCGTAGTTCGACGAGACATAGAAGATCTTCCCCAGCGCGCCCTCCGTGACGAGCCGGTGGGCTTCGACGAAGGTCGGCCAGCAGCGGGCAATATGGCCCGTCTGGGCGACCTGGCGGGGGTGTTCGGCGATG
>JAICXR010000328.1 GCA_025980355.1 Chloroflexota bacterium
CGACCACTACGAAGAGGTCCCGCACCTCCTTGACGCGCCACGGGTAAAGCTCATCGCCCATCGGCAATGCATCGGAGTCGCCGGTGACGTAGCGGTCGTAGGCATCCATCTCGGCGGCATTGCGCTCGAAGATGACCAGGTCGCAGCCGTGCCGGCGCACCAGGGCTTGGATCAGCCGGCATTTGAAGGCGAAGGACTCGTGGTCGCCGTGGGTGGCCTCGCCGAGGCCGACGATGCGGGCGCTTGCCAGCCGCTCCAGCAGCGGGGCGAGGTCGTCTTCCGGCAGGGCCGGGTCAGCGCCGGCCAGCGGGATGGCCGCGGCCTGTAAGTCGGCCCAGTGTTAGGGTCGCTGTCACCAAGTGCAAAGTAGGTGGGCAAGAAAGCGCTCATAATTTAGACGGGGAAACGGCGAATCACGCCGTCGTACTCGTGCTGGGCTTCCCCGATGGACAGGCGGGAGTAGATTTCCAACGATTGACGGGAGGCATGCCCGGAGTACGGCTGGATGAAGGCGTCGTCGATGCCCTGTTTCTTGAGCCAGGTGAAGAGGAAGTGGCGCAGTTGGTGCGGCGAAACGTTGCGCGCCATGCCCGCCGCCCGCGCATAGCGCTCCAGCATCCGCCGGACCCCGCGATCGCTGTAGGGCTTCTTCCATGACGACTCGAAGAGATGGACCATCGGCCGGGCGAGGGGGCGGTCCATCTGGAGCGCCAGCGCTTCCTTGAACGCGTCCGGGAAGGGGACGATCCGATCCTTGCCGCCTTTGCCCTGGTTGATCCGGATCTGACAGCGGTCCAGGTCGACGTCGGCGAGCCGGATGTTGACCAGTTCGCTCACCCGCACGCCGGTGTAGAGCAGCGTCTTGATCAGCACGACATCCCCCGTGCGCCGGCCCTGCCACACGGTCTCGTAGTAGCGGCGAATCTCCGCCTCGCTGGGAACATAGGGCAGTTTTTTCGGCGTGCGCGGGATCTCGATCGCCAGTTCGGCGCGCAGATGCCGGAAGACTTGCTTGAGATAGTCGTAGTCGGGATGTTCGCCGCGGAACTGTCGGGCGAGTTGCTGGGCCTTTCTGCGTGCCGGCGTGCGCACTGCCGCCGCCTCGGGGAGCTCGCTCATCCGACCGCCTCCAGCTCTTCCAGCGCCAGGCGCTTCGTCATATCGAGGCGGAACACGCCGTACGGGTTGACGTGCGCATAGATGAGCGGGGTCAAGCCGCGCAGATCTTCGGGCGTCATGCGCGCCAGCCAGGCCGGTTCGGCCAGGACCCGCTGGATCATCAGGGTGTTGATCAAGACGAGCGCATTTTGGAGGAGGGCCATGCACAGGACGGATACCTCCTGCTCCTCGAGGCGGTTGGTGGCGATCTCGCCGCCCTTGCCGTAGTGGATGAAGTTGTTGGCACTGTTCCAGTTCTCCACGACTTGGAGCCCCTCATGCACCTCGCGCCGCACCGCTGCGTCGCGCAGGTAGGAGCACAGGAAGATCGTCTTGACCACCTTGCCCAGTTCGGCCAGGGCGGCGTACGTCGGGTGTTGCACGCTGGTGCGCGTGAAACGGCGCAGGATCGCCTCTGTTTCGGCGGTCCCCAAGCGGAGTGCGGTGGCGAACTTGACCAGTTCGTCATACTGCTGGCGGATCAGATCCCAGTTGATGGGGCGGGTCAGGATGGGCTGGAGGTGCGGATAGGCGTCCTTCTGTCCAGCGAACGGGCGCGAGAGCTTCTGGGCGTGGATCCCTTTGAGGCGCGGCATGAGCTGGAAGCCCAGCAGCCGGGTGAAGGCAAAGGCCACCTCCGACTGGCCGTGGGAATCGACAAAGTTCTTCTCGACCGTCATGTCGGTGCAGTGGCGCAGCACGCCCTCGATCATGGCGGCCACCTCAGAGGAGGAGACGGTTTTGATCTGCGAGTAGATGCAGGCGGACTTCTTCTCAATGTGCCAGTAGACCATGATGCCGGCGCCGTGATGGCGCTGGCTGTATTCGGTGCGCAGGTTCTGATCCCAGGCGCCAAACTTCTTGGAGTCCGAGGCGCACGTGGTGGTCCCCTCGCCCCACACCTGGGGGCTACGCGCGGCGAAGGTGGCATTGACCACCCGCGCGATGGCGTCGCGCACGTGGTCGCGCGTGATGAAGCGCCGGCGCACGTAGCGCAGGTCACTCCAGCTCTCGTCGTGCTCGCCGGCGGCGATGCGTTTGAGCCCGGTGTTCGTGCCCAGGCCGTAGAGGCACAGCAGCAGGCGTCGCCGCACCGTTTCCGGGTCCAGAATCTCGCGTTGCGCCGCGCTGGTGAAAGCCCGGGTGAAGTCGATGCGCAGGTCGGCCTCTTTGAGCATGTCGAGCAGGCTGGTCATGGGCCAGAGGCGGCTGATCTCGCCCTTCAAGCGCCCGAGGTTCTGCGGCTCCGGTACGGGATCAAGCGGGGAAATCTTGATCCAGCCGTTGTCCTTGGCCAGGAGCTGCACACTCGGGTTCTTCGGCATGTCGCGGTTGAGGGCGGTCAAGGCGTCCGCCATTTCGGCCTGCAAATCCTTGAGAAAGGTGTCGGCGTCCGTGGGCAAACGGAGCGCCTCGTAGTAGGCGGCGCGCTGCAGGGCAAAGTCCGCTGGGAGGTCCTCGTCCGGATTGCGGAAGCGATCGGCGCCGACCACCCAGATCTCCTTGCAGCGCAGTTTGTCGCGCAGGGTCTGTAGGACGCAGATCTCGTAGTTGATCCGGTCGATGCGCTCGCGCCCTTTGGCGTCGGCCCGCACGACCACCTCATACCAGCCGGGCGGCACCACCCCGTCGATGGGCACGTCCTCCGTGGCGGCGAAGAGGCGGCTTTTGCTCGCCGCGTACCGTTTCAGCAAGGCCAGGGCGCGGATGACGGGTTGGTGGACCGCGTTGTTCGAGCGGAACTCCAACACCGCGAGCAAATCGGGAAGCACCCGCCGGTAATGGGCGCGGTAGGAGGCCCGCAGGTGCGTCTGCACGTGCAGGCGGTAGGCCGGGCCGGTCGACTTGTACTCGCGCACCAGGTCGCGCAGGGTCTGCTCCCCGCCGGCCGCCGGGAAGATGACGTCGCGGATCACGCCATCGGGGTGCTCGACCGACGCCTCGGCGATATGGAAGAGCAGATTCGCCTTCCCGGTCACGCGCTTGAGGTCGTGGAGCAACTCCTTTTCCACCTTGCGCTCGGCCGTCGCCCCAATCTTGTGGACCATGGCGATGACGAGGTCAATCAAACCGTCGGTGATCTCCTGGGACCGCAGCAGGCACAGGGCAGCAACCAGGGTCGCCCGTACCGGGTCCGGGTGGGCGCGCAACTCGCTGGGCGCCTCCGCTGCGGCGCGTTGCCGGTAGCCTCGCGTCACTTTGGGCGAGACCGCAGCAAAGAGGTCCGGCGGGAGCGCGAGCTGCCGCACGTGGCGCAGCTTCTCGACTTGGGCCAGCACGTTGTCCAGTTGCATGCGGCCGGCATCGGCCTTGAGCGCCTGCAACGTCCCGTTGCCCGCGTCGCGCGCGCCGACAGGCTCGGTCGCTCCCGTGTTCGCCGCGTCAAGCGGCTCCTCTGGGGCGAGCAGCGCGTCAATCCGCGCCAGGCCCTCCGTGCCAAGGCGTTCCAGCACCGTCCGAAACAGGGCGTCTTCATAGGTATGGAGCGCGGAGTGGACGACCCGGTCGACCCGGCCATCGGCCGGGGGCTCGATCCGGCAAGCCCGACAACGCGCATAGACCGCCGCTTGGAGTTGCTCGGGGCGGTGCTCGTGGGGCAACACCGCCTGACACAGCCAGGCGGCAAGGTCGTCAGCATCGGCAACGGTCGCTTCGCGGAAGCCCAAGGCGTCCCGGATCTGTGTCCGGTGATACTTGATCGTGCGCCCATCCCAGTCGTACTGCAGGTAGTGCTCGGGGGGCAGGTCCAGTTGCTGGGCAACGTGGACGATGGCAGCGGGGGGGAGATCCGCCTTGGCCTGCGGGAAACGTCCCTCGGCCCGGAAATACTTGAGCAAGAGCGCGTAGCCGAGGCGAGTCGCCCCAGTCTTGTTGCCCAGGAGGTCCAGGTCTGCCGGCAACACCGTCCAGTGCTCTGCCAACGCCTCCGCCGTCCACTGTCGTTGCACCGCGGTCCCCCTTTTGCCAAAAGCTTGCCATCGGGGCGTCCCGATGTACCGAGAAGGGTCAGTGTCGGTACTTCTTCGCTGACCGGTAGCATAGACCACGCGCAGCAAGCGGGCAAGGATGGCGCGAATTCGGGCGAAGTGCCGTTTCCAGAAAGGAAGTCGGCGCGCGAGATGGAGAAGCCCTGCCTCGCATCGACATCACCCGCTCAGCACGGGCCTACTTTGCACTTGGTGACAGCGACCCTAACGCTGGGCCTACTTGTTGCGCTTGCCGTACACCCGGACCAGCCCGCTGCGGGGACCGACCGTTACATCCGCCCGCCGCAGGCCGCAGAGCTCCCCGGCGC
>JAICXR010000145.1 GCA_025980355.1 Chloroflexota bacterium
CGGCCACATCCGCCGCGAGCACCTCGTCCAGCCTCCCGCCGGTGGGCAGCGTCCAGCCGACCCATGCGATCGGCGCGGCGTTCACCGGGCAAACCGACGTCGTGTTCTCTCCCACCGTCGCCCAGGCTGTCGGGAGCCAGATGCGTGACTACACCGTAGAGTTCTGGGCCAAGCCGACGGCCGTCGAGAGCCCGGGCGCGGCGATCGTCAGCACCTCGGCTTGGGACCTCACAAATGTCGGCGGCGACCAGTACGTCTGGGAGGTCGGCGGGCATCGCGGCCCCGTCTTCGCCGTGCCGCCGCTGCGCTTCCACCACGTGGCGATCACCTACCGCGGCACATCCGGATTGCTCCAGGTCTTCGTCGACGGGCAGCTCGTCGGCAGTCAGACCGGCTTCCCGGAGCCCGCCGTGCCGAATAGCCCGCTGTACCTCGGTCGTTCGCAGACCGGCCAGCACTGGCTCGGCCAGTTACTCTACGTCCGCTTCTCGAAGGTCCTTCGCTACCCGGGCAGCGTCCAGACAGCACTGGCCGGAGGGCCGGGCCTCCTCGGCGGCTCCATGGGCAAGCTCGGCCACCTGGTTGCCCTGGCGCCGGAACAGGCGATCGAGTCCTTCGCGCCGCCCGCCGGACCGTTCGCTGCCGATGCCGGGAGCATCGCCATCTGGAACCTCAACGAGGGCAGCGGCGTGACGATCCACGACGCGTCGGGCAATAACTTCTCCGGCGTCTTCGAGGCCACCACCGGGTCTCCGGTGTGGACGGACAGCCTGAATGACTTGCCGCCGGCGAGCAATCCCGCGCCGGCTGCGCAGCCGGCGCGGGCCGTGCAGCCGACGCAGCCGGTCGCCCGGCCCGCCGCTACGGCCACCGTCCAGCGCCTGCCGTCCACCGGCGGCGGCGGTGGGGGCGACCCACTCTGGCTGGACATCCGAGCCCTCGCCGCCGTCCTGTTCGTCATCGCCGGCAACGTCCGCCGGATGCGACGCTGACGCCCATGTCCGACGGCACCGTTCCTTTCGACGTCCCGCCGCGGGGCGATCCCGCCACGCAAGCCATCGGCCCGCTGCCGCGACCGCCAGGTCCGGCAGAGACGCTGACGCGCCCGCCCGAGCCGTCGCCACCAGCGAGCGCCGGCGCCGACGCCCTCGGCGTCGGCGCCGCCATCGGCCCGTACCACATCGTCGAGCGCCTGCACCGGGACGGACAGGCCACGATCTTCAAGGCCTACGACCCGGCGCTGGCACGGCACGTCGCTATCCGGGTGCTTCCCGAAACCTTCGTCGGCGATCCGAGCTTCCGTGTTCGCTTCGAGCAAGAAGCCGTCGCCATCGGCCGGCTCCGTCACCCCAATATCCTCACCATCCTGGACTACGGCGAGGAGGGGGACCTCATCTACCTCGTCACCGAGTTCGTCGACGGCGGCACGCTGGCCGGGCGGCTGGGCACTCCGTTGCGGTCGGATGAGGTTGTGGATCTGGTCGCCCCCATCGCCTCGGCCCTCGACTACGCGCACGCCCTTGGGGTGATCCACCGGGACGTCAAGCCCTCCAACATCCTCATCAACCCGGAAGGCGCGCCGATCCTCACCGACTTCGGCATCATCAACAACACCGATCGGACGCTTCGGCTCACGGCTGCCAGCACGGTGGTGGGGACGCCGGCCTACATGTCGCCCGAGCAGCTGCTCGGGGAGGCGGCGGTTCCCGCCAGCGACCAGTATGCGGTGGCGGCCATCACCTACGAACTGCTCACCGGCGCGCCGCCCCTGCCGGCCGTCGCCGCAGACATGGCGCCCGCCGAGCCGGGGGAGCCACCGATCGCGCCGCCCTCCGTCGGCCATCCCGCGCTCGGCCCCGCCGCCGAAGCGGCTTTGCGCAAGGCGCTGGCCGGTCGTCCCGAGGCGCGATTTCCTAGCGTCGGTGACTTCGTCGACGCCCTCGGCGCCGTCTCCCCCGCCGCGCCGCCCCGGGAACGCCGCCGAACCACCACCCGGCGCTCCCGGCTGGTCCCCTCCGCCCTGGAAGTTCCCGGGCCGCGCCCGGTCCCCCGCGCTCCGCTGGCCGCGGTCGCGCTCCTCGTGCTCCTGGCGGCGGTCCTCCTGCTGCCTCGCTCATCGGTCAGCGGCAGGCGCGGTCTGTGGAACGTGATCGCGGACGCCGTGCCGCAGCGCGCGGTCTCGACGACCACGGTGCAGACCTCGAGCGCTGCGCCGACGTCCGTCCCCACCTCCCCGCCTACTGCCCTCCCAACACTCGTCCCCACCGCGGCGCCCGTCGCCGCACCCACCGCCCTGCCGACCGTCCTTCCCACCGCCGTGCCGACGGTCGCGCCAACGAACGTACCGACGGTTGCTCCGTCGCCGTCCCCCGTGCCGCCCACTCCGACGCCGGGTTGCACGATGCAGCCGGCGCAACCCGTCAGCGCGTCGGCCTGCCGGCTGCAGGAGACATCGGCGGCGAGACCGCCCGCGGGCTACTCCATGCAGTTCGCGGGCCCGGAGTATGTGATCCGCAACACGCTCTTCGATATGCCGGTGGTCAGCGCCATCGGCTCGGCGTCCGGCGATCTCTATGGCGACGCGACGATCGCCGTCGACGCCAGACTCGTCGGGGATACCGCCGACCGGACAATCATCCTGCTCTGCCGTGTCACCCAGGAGTCGGCCGCCCACTCCGGCTACCTCTTCCAGATCAATCCGAGCGCCGGCCAGAGCCTGCTGACCAAATTGGACAACGGCAGGCCGGCGACGCTCGTTCCCTGGTCGCCAACTGCGGCGATCAAGGCGGGTGTCGCCACCAATCACCTCGAGCTGGATTGCCTCGGCAACAGCATCACGGCGCGCGTGAACGGCGTCGAGGTGTTCCGAGTCACCGACCCCGCGGCCCTGCCACCCGGCGACGTGGAGATCGGCGTCTCGCGGCTCGCCCCGGGTCAGGGCACGGCGGAGGCGCGCTTCAGCAACCTCACGGTGGGGCCCTCTCGGACGGGCGCCGACGGGCGCGTGCCCAAGGAGCAACAGGCGCCAAGCCAGGGAACGGCCGAGGCGTGATATCCTGGTAGCGTGACGTCCCGCCTGCACATCGGCGGCCAGGCCGTGTGGGTTGGGCGAAGGTCGCTCCCCCGCCGGCAGGCGCGGATGCACGGAAGGGTTCGCCTCGTGAGCATCGAGCCCGGCACGGTCCTGGGTCCCTACCGAATCATCGAGCAGTACCGGCGAGGCGGCATGGCCACGGTCTACCGGGCCCAGCACGTCAAACTCGCGCGGCAAGTGGCCGTGAAGGTCATCCGGACGTCCTTCCTCGGCGACTCGGACTACTCGGAGTACGCCACGCGCTTTCGCCGCGAGGCCCTGACCGTTGCCCAGCTCCGCCACCCCAATATCTTGGGCATCTTCAATTACGGCGAGGCGGACGGCATGCCGTACCTGGTCACCGAGTTCATCGACGGGGGCACATTGGCCGAGCGCCTCGGCGCCCCAATGCCCGTGGACACCGTCGTTCGGTTGCTCGGGCCTATCGCCGCCGCCCTGGACTATGCTCACGGCGTCGGCGTGCTCCACCGCGACGTCAAACCGTCCAACATCCTGCTCTGGAGCAACGGCACCCCGGTGCTGGGCGACTTCGGCATCGCCAAGCGCACCGACAACGCCGCGCCCTTGACGCGGGTCGGCCATTTCATGGGCACGCCCGAATATATGTCGCCCGAACAGGCGCTGGCCGTGGACGTCGGTCCGGCCACCGACCAGTACGCCCTCGCCGTCGTGGCCTACGAGATGCTCACGGGCCGCGTCCCCTACTCGGGCGGGACGCCGGTGGCCGTGTTGATGGCGCACATGCAGCGGCCGCTGCCCCCACCGCGCTCCATCAACCCTGCCCTCCTGCCCGCGGTCGAGGCGGTCCTCCTGAAGGCGCTTGCCAAGCGTCCCCAGGAGCGTTATTCGTCCGTCACCGCCTTTACCGACGCCCTGGACCAGGCCAATCGGGTGAAGCGGCCGAGCGGCCCCTGGTTCTTGCGCTGGCTCGGCAGTCGGGGCGGCAGCCGCCGCGGCGCCGTCTCGCGATAGCGCCGACCGACCTCGTGCCCTTCTCGGAACCGCTGGCGTACACCCAATCGCTCGGCTTGGAGCGGCATCCGCGGCACGCCAAGCGGGCCATGTCCGCCCCGGCGGTGGCCCTGCCGTGGCTGGTGCTCGCCTGGCGTCGTCGGCCACCTCCAGGCTCGCGTCCGGGTCCACTCCACGTCTCCCCCACAGGACGGCTCGACGCAGGTGCGGGACCATCGTCGAAATAAATATTTATATGTTACCTATTGAAGATATTGACAAAAATTATGAATTTCCGTACACTCCGCGCGATTGGACAGGAGAGGACAACCCGTGCTCACGCTGTTGCACAACCGCGGCTTTCGCTTGCTTCTGGCTGGCCAGTTCCTCAGCCTGGTTGCCCCCTGGTGCCAGCGGACGATGGTCTTGATCTGGGTTTATGCCTTGACCAAGTCGGGGACGGGTGTCAGCCTGATGGGGTTGAGCGAAGCCGTACCGATGTTGTTGCTGGCTCCGGTGGCCGGCGTATTCGTCGATCGCTGGGACCGCGGCCGGACGATGACCGTGGTGGTGGTCGTCCAGGCCCTCTTGCTCCTTCCCTTGTTGCTAGTGCATGGGGCGAGCGACTTCTGGCTCATCCTGGCCGTCACCCTGGCAATTAGCGCAGCATCGCAATTTTTTCAGCCGGCGGCCGCCGCTGCATTGCCGGCGATCGTCGGCCTGGAGGAGATCGGCCAGGCCAATGGACTGCTCCAGATCTCGAACAGCGTCGTCCCGATCATCGCGCCCGGCCTGGCCGCCTTGCTCTTTGCGGCACTCGGCCCTTACAAGGAAGTGCTGCTCCTCGGCGGCCTCTATCTGCTCGCCGTGCCCTTCCTGGCTCGCGTGCCGGCGCCTCGCCCCGATCTGGCGGCCGGTGCGGCGCCGGCCTTCATCGGCGAGATGGCCGCCGGTCTCCGCTACGTCCTTGCCTCCCGCCTGATCCGTTCCGTCATGCTCGTCGCCTTCATCGCGCTCCTGGGTATCGGCGGCCTCAGTGTCCTCGATGTGGTGTTTGTCACCCGCGCCTTGCATGCCCCGACGGCCGACGTGGGCATCCTCCTCACCGCCTCCGGCGCCGGCCAACTCAGTGGCGGGTTGCTGGTGTCGGCGCTGGCGAAACGCCTCGACCGCCACTACCACCGACTGTTGGGACTCTCCATTGTGCTGGCCGGCGCCGGCACCGTGCTGTACTCCCAGATGCCGGCCATGGCGTGGGCAGCGGGAGTTCTCTTCGTCTCGGGTGCCATTTTCCCGTTTTTGATCGTCGCCTTCATCACCCTGGTCCAACGCGCCACCGACAATGCCTTCATGGGAAGGGTCATGAGCCTCGTCACGATGTGCATGTCGGTCGCCAGCATCCTGTCGTTGACGGCCAGCGGCTCCTTGACCGACCTGTTCGGCGTGCGCCAGGTCATCGCCGGCGGCGGCGCGATCCTCGTCGTCTCTGGCGTCGTCGGGCTGTTCGTGGTACGTTCGGGACCGATGTTGCCCCCAGCGGGGGAAGGGATTGCCGCCGACCACGGCGCCGCGCCGGACGTGGCGGCGCGGGCGCCAGCGGTCGTGGGTGCGAGCGAGTGACGGTATTGCCGGAGAACTCGGAGACCGGGCGTATGCACTACGCTCCTACAAGGATCGTCACCCGGTAGGGGCGTGTTGCGTCAGCCCTCGTCCCCTGGGCGATCAATATGATTAGATGGTTAGAGGACGATGCGCCGCGCCGTCGGCCGCCGTAGCGATGGAGTTCACCCGATTATGTCAATCTCAGTAGAGGCGGAGCAGGCCCCGCTGCCGCTCTGGCCGGCCGGGACGTCACCGAGCGACGGCGAGATCCCGACCCTCACGCCGTTCCTGCTCCCGTCGACCGAGGCCACCGGCACCGTGGTCGTCTGTCCGGGCGGCGGCTACCGGGGACGGGCGGCGCACGAAGGCGCGCCGGTGGCGCGCTGGCTCAATTCATTGGGCATCGCGGCCTTCGTGCTCGATTACCGCGTGGCGCCCAACCGGCACCCGATTCCGCTGGCGGACGCCCAGCGCGCCATCCGCACCGTGCGCCACAACGCCAGTGCCTGGCGGATCAGGCCGGATCGCATCGGCATCCTCGGCTTCTCCGCCGGCGGCCACCTCGCCGCCACGGCGGGGACGCACTTCGACCCCGGCAACGTCCGGGCCGCGGACCCGATCGAACGCCAGAGCAGTCGCCCGGACGCGCTCGTGCTCTGCTACGCGGTGATCAGCTTCGGCGAGTTCCGCCACGACGGCTCCATGGTCAACCTGCTGGGGCCGGAGCCGCCGGAGGAGCTACGCCGGTTCCTTTCCAATGAGCTGCAGGTGACCGCCGACACGCCGCCGACGTTCTTGTGGCATACCGGCGACGACGCCGGCGTGCCGGTGGAGAATGCCCTGCTCTTCGCCGGCGCCCTGCGGCGGAACGGCGTCCCCTTCGCCCTGCACATCTTCCCGCACGGACGGCACGGCCTCGGCCTGGCGCCGGATGACCCGACCGTCGGCGCCTGGCCGGCGCTGTGCGGCCGGTGGCTCACGGCAGCAGGATTCGCGGCGCCCGTCAGGGCCTGATAGTCCCCGGCGACGTTGCCCGGCGACTGAAGTCGCGGGCTACATTGAGCGAAACCCGCCTTCGCGGGTTGGGTCGCAGTCCGCGCAGGCGGACTTCCGGGTACCCGCGCGCAGCGTAGGTGTTGTCGCCCGCGACTTCTGTCGCCGGGGAACTTCAGTACCCGATCGCGTAGGCGTCCCGCCGCGGGTCGGCGCCGCCGGCCAGGGCGCCGGTCTCCGCGTCGAGTTGAATCATGACTTCGCTGCCCGCTGCTGCCCAGGCACCGATCGACCGCACCGGCTGGCCACGCCGGCGAAGGTCCTCGACGACCTCGGGCGGGAAGCGCGCTTCCAGGTTCAAGGCATCCTCGCAGGTGTGGGGCACTTCGGACTCCGTCGGGCTTTGCAGGTGGCGCCAGCGCGGCGCCTCCACCGCTTCCGCCACCGTCATGCCGAACTCCAGCACATGGGTCAGGACCTGCAGGTTCGTCTGCACCTGGGTGTCGGCGCCCGGCGTGCCGCAGACCAGGACGAGGTGATCGTCCCGGAAGACCATGACGGGGTTCATCGTGTGTCGTACCCGCTTGCCCGGCTCCAGACGATCGACGTGATCCTCGTCCAGGTGCCAGTAGGTCATGCGGTTGTTCAGCAGGATGCCGGTCCCTTCGGCCACCAGCGCGGAGCCGAAGCCGGATTGGATGCTCTGGAGCTGACAGACGGCATTGCCGTCGCCGTCGACGACGACAAAGCAGGTGGTGTCCTCTTCCTGGGGGCTGCTGCGTCGCGGCGAAACCGTCCGCGGCTCGCCACCCTGATACCGCCAGGGATCACCGGGGGGCACGTCCGCCAGGGCGCGATCCAGGTCGATCAGGCGGGCGCGTTCGCGGGCGTAGTCCTTGGAGAGCAATCCCTCCACCGGCACGTCGAGCCAGTCTGGGTCCGCCAGGTAGCGTTCGCGGTCGGCGAAGGCCAGCTTCTTCGCCTCCACCATGAGCTGGATAGACGGCGCCGTATTGCAACCTAGCGCGCGCAGGTCGAACGGCTCGATCAGGTTGAGCTCCTGCAACAGCACGTGGCCGCTGGAGTTCGGCGGCGC
>JAICXR010000305.1 GCA_025980355.1 Chloroflexota bacterium
GGGTGCTGCAGGTCGGTGTGCCAGTCGATCTTCACGGCGCCGGGAACGTGCCCGACCTCGTACAGCATCACGTCCTCATCCGACTCCGCAATGCGGATGGAGGCATCGCTCAGATGGTCGGCGACCCACTGGGTCGTCACCAGCATCTCGGGGTGCGCGTATTCGGCCAATTTCTCTTCCTCTCCCTGGAGCAGGGGCGGTCCCACGCTATTCGCCGCCTTCGGTAACGTTTCGTCGTGCGGCAATTTACCACCGGCTCATAGTATACATGCTTGATCGAACAAGTCAACATTACCGCCTGCCCGCATCGCCCCGGCGTCCCTGGCACGTGACGATGGGCGCATCGACGGGTCCCGAAGGCCAGGCGACGGCACCGGCGCTTCGGCAGCCGCTGTTGCCTGCCCGGCGAAACGACTGGAACATCCGTTCGCTATAATCGGCCGGTGCCACAGCACGGCGCGGCGCTCGGCACCGGGAGCGGACGGGACGATGTACGCGGAGTTACACCTCCACACCAACTACAGCTTCCTGGATGGCGCTTCCCACCCGGACGACCTGGTGGCGCGCGCGGCGGCGCTGGGGCTGCCCGCCCTGGCGATCACCGACCACGACGGCCTCTACGGCGCGGTGCGCTTCGCCGTGGCCGCGCGCGAGCGGCAGATCAAGGCGATCGTCGGGACCGAGCTCACGCTCGACGGCGGCTACCACGTCACGCTGCTGGCGCGCGATACGTATGGCTACGCCAATCTCTGCCGCCTGCTCAGCGCGGCGCAACTAGGCCACGACAAGGGGCAGGCTGCCGCCTCCTTCGACCTGCTCGCGCAGCGGGCCAAGGGCCTGATCTGCCTCTCCGGCTGTCCGCGCGGCGAGCTCGGCCAGGCGCTGTTACGGGGGGACGAGCAGGCGGCGGCCGCCACCGCCGGGCGCTACGCCGACGCCTTCGGCGCCGACGGCTACTGGATCGAGGTGCAGAACCATCTCCTCGCAGAGGAGCGTCGCCTGCTGGCGGCGCTCACGCGGCTCGCCGGCCGCCAGGCCCTGCCGGTCGTGGCGACGAACGACGTGCACTACGCAGTACCGGAGGACCGGAAACTGCAGGACGTCCTGACCTGCATCAGGGCCCACACCTCACTCGACCAGGCGGGCACGCTGCTGCGCCCGAACGCCGAGTGGGGCCTCAAGCCGGGCGAGGAGATGGGGCGCCTCTTCCGCGAGGCGCCGCGGGCCGTGCCGGCCACGCTCGCGATCGCCGAGCAATGCACGTTCGACCTGCTCCAGTTGCGACCATCGTTGCCCTCCTCCGACTTGCCGGAAGGGGAGACGCCGTTCAGCCAGCTCTTTCGCCTCTGCCAGGAGGGGGCGCGCAAGCGCTATCACCCGATCACACTCAAGGTGATGCGCCAGCTCACCCACGAGTTGGAGATCATCGAAAAGCTGAAGCTGGCCGGCTACTTCCTGATCGTTTGGGACGTCGTACGCGTCTGCCAGGAACGCGGCATCATGGCCCAGGGGCGCGGCTCGGCGGCGAACTCCGCCGTCTGCTACGCCCTCGGCATCACCAACGTCGACCCGATCAGCCAGGGCCTGCTCTTCGAGCGCTTCCTCTCCGAAGAGCGCGACGGCCCCCCCGACATCGATCTGGACATCGCCCACCAGGATCGCGAGCAGGTGATCCAGTACGTCTACGAGAAATACGGGCGCGACCACGCGGCGATGGTCTGCGAGGTGATCACCTACCGCGCCCGTTCCGCCGTGCGCGACGTCGGTAAGGCGCTCGGGCTGCCGCTCCCGCAGGTGGACGCGATCGCCAAGTCGTTCGACGCCTATGCCGCGGTCGAGGCAACGCCGGAACAGCACAGCGCCGTGCTCGCCACGCACGGCCCGGTCGCCGCGCGGTTGCACGCGCTCTGCGCGGCGTTGGACGGCTTCCCACGCCACCTCAGCATCCACGTCGGCGGCTTCGTCATCACCGGCGAACCGCTGATCGAGCTGGCGCCGCTGGAGCCGGCGACCATGCCGGGGCGCACGATCGTGCAGTGGGACAAGGACGACGTGCAGAAGCTCGGCTTCGTCAAGTTCGACCTGCTCGGCCTGGGCATGCTGACGCTGATCGACCGGGCGGTCAAGCTGATCAACCAGCGCCGGGAACCGCCGCTGGACCTGGCCCGGCTGGACTACCGCGACGCCGCGGTCTATGACATGCTCGGCGCTGCCGACACCGTCGGCGTCTTCCAGGTGGAATCGCGCGCCCAGATGGCGACGCTGCCGCGGGTGCGCCCCCGCACGCTCTACGAGCTGGCGATCCAGGTGGCGCTGATCCGGCCGGGGCCGATCCAGGGCCAGATGGTCCACCCCTACCTCCGGCGGCGCAACGGCGAAGAGGCGGTGAGCTATCCCCATCCCCTCCTCCAGCCGGTGCTGGAGCGCACGCTCGGCGTGCCGCTGTTCCAGGAGCAGGGGATGCGCCTGGCCATCGCCGCCGCCGACTTCAGCCCGGCCAAGGCCGACGCCTTGCGCAAGGCGATGGGCAGTAAACGATCCCACCAGCGCATGCAGCAGTTGTACGCCGACCTGATCAAGGGCATGGCGGCCAACGGCATCGCCCTGGACTTAGCCGAGCGCATCTGCAAGCAGTTGGCGGCCTTCGCCGACTACGGCTTCCCGGAGAGCCACGCCTGCGCCTTCGCGGCACTGGTCTACATCTCGGCCTACCTCAAGCGTCACCACCCGGCGGAGTTCACCTGCGCCCTGCTCAACGCCCAGCCGATGGGCTTCTACCAACCGGCGGTCATCGTCAATGACGCCCGTCGCCACGGCGTACCGGTGCTGCCGGCGGACGTGACGCGCAGCCGCGCCGACTGCACGCTGGAGGGCAGCTCGGTCCGTCTGGGCCTGCGCTACGTGCGCGGCATCGGCGAAGCGTCCTGGACGGCGCTGGACGCCGCCGCGGCGCAAGGGCCGTACACCTCGGTCGAGGACTTCGCCCATCGGACGGGCCTCGGCAAGGAAGCGCTTGAACATCTGGCCGCCGCCGGCGCTTTTGCCGGTCTGGGCCTGGCCCGCCGCGACGCGCTCTGGCAGGTGGAAGACTACGGCAAGCTGACGGCGCACGGGACGCTGCCGGAAGTGCTCGACGCCGGCGAAGCGGGAGCGTTCCCGGAGCTGTCGCCGGCAGAGACGACCGCCGCCGACTACTGGCATACCGGCCTCTCCACCGGCGCCCAGCCAATCAGCTTCTTCCGTCGCGAGCTGAACCGCCTGGGCACGGTGGCGGCCAGCAAGCTGGCGAAGCAGCCGCAGGGCCGCTCCGTGAAGGTGGCCGGCCTGGTGGTGATCCGGCAGCGCCCGCAGACGGCGAAGGGGTTCGTCTTCTGCACCCTGGAGGACGAAACCGGCCTCATCAACGTCGTGGTCGCCCCCTGGATCTACGAGCGCTACCGGGCCATCATCCGCACCTCGCCGATGCTGGTGGTGGAAGGCATCATCGAGCGCGAGCGCGACGTGGTCAACGTCTGGACCCGCCGCGCCTGGCCGCTCTCCCAGGAGCGCCTGACGCAAGGGCTCCGGTCGCGGGATTTCCGGTAGGCGGAGCAGACAGAAGCCTCATGACGCCCCAACTGTCCAGCGGTCCTCGTAGACATAGGCAAGCACCGTGCAGAAATGTATGCTTGCTCACAAAGCCGGGGTTCGCAATATCGGCACGCAACAAACGGATGGCGAAGGCGGTACTATGGTTAGGCGAGCGAATGCAGTGTTCGACACATCATTCTGGATTCATTCGTTCGGCGTGGGGCTTCTGCCGTTCGTCCTAGGCCGTTATGCGCTGCGCTACCCGCCGGCTGTCGCCCTTGAACTGCCCGAGCGCTATCCAAGTGGGCGAGAATTCTGGCGAATGGCGAGAGCGGGCGAACTGGAAGAGGCCATTCCTGAGCGGGACCAGGTGCGCCGGTTCGGCCCTGGCGAAAGAGAAGCAATGAATGTCGCCCTGGAGCATCCGAACTGGGAGCTGCTGGTGGATGACTGGCGTCCGCTCGAATGGGCGGCTAACATGCGCTTGCGGGTCTTGTCCACGCCGGTCCTCATCGTGGCCCTCGTTCATGATAAAGAAATAGGCGTGCCGAGGGCGCTGGAATTCCTGGCTGAACTGGGCAGGCTTGGCACCATGATGCCCGGCTTGATTGAGTTAGCCCGGAGCCAGCTAGCGACAGACGAGCTCTGAGAAGGAGGGAATGCCCATGAAGCGTACCATAACCGTCGACCTGGACCAGCCAGCCGCCGACCAGTTAGATCGGGCAGCGCGTTACCGGCATCAATCGCCAAGCGCCTTCCTTGCGCAGGCAAGTGAGGAAGTCGCGCGCCGCGTCTTGCTCGATGAGGCGGTCAGGCGTTATCAAGAAGATCCCGATGATTCGAGCCTGTCCGAACTGGCCGCTGAGCACGCGCTGGCCGTCGAGGAGCTCATGCAAGCCATTTGGGCACGGGACCAGGCAACCGCGACAGAGACCGGCCAGACCGTGGAGGAGGTGGTGCGGGCCAGACATCACCCCGCTCCGGAACGCGTAGAAGCGGTCTTCCTGGAGAACTGCCGGACGGCCGCCCGTGCGATGGATGATCCCGGGTTCCTCCAAGAGGCACAGGAGGCTGTTACTGCCAGCCGCGCCTTGCGGCAACGGTCCTCCTCATCCGGGCAGTAAAGTTGCAGGCGTTACCACACTCAACGCGTAAAGGGCAACAACTCCCGCTTGACTTGCTCGGACAGCCGCCGGTACCACGCCCGTTCGAAGCCCCCGCCCGCCTGGTCGCTCAGGGCCTGGAA
>JAICXR010000468.1 GCA_025980355.1 Chloroflexota bacterium
AGTTCCCCGACACTCCCACTGGCTCCGTCCATGCGGCGGCGGCCATCTGCAACGCCTCCGGCAATGTGCTGGCGCTCATGCCGCATCCGGAGCGGGCCAGTTGGTGGTGGCAACACCCGCCGCACCGCCGGCCGGCCGGCTTCACGGGACGACCGGATCGCCTCACCCTGCCGGCGCCGGCGCACGCCATCTTTCGCTCCATGGCGCTAACGATCGCCGCCCGGAAGACGGCCGGAACGCCATGCTGATCGGGCTGGCCGTGCGGCTGATCATTCCCGACACGACCGCCGTCTCGGCCCGCCGGGCGCTGCAGCGGGCGGGTCTGCCGGAGCTGCAGGACTTGCGCCGGGAAGTGTGCTGGACGTTCGAGGTGGCGGACGACCGGGCGCCGCAGGACGTGGCGGAGCGCCTGATGGCGACCGATGTGCTCGTCAACTACAACAAGCACCGGGCCCGGTGGTGGGTTGGCGCCTTGGATGCCGCGGCGCCGCCCGAGCAGCCCCCGGGCCTCCAGTGGGGGCTGCTGCTGGTGGAGGATCGCGACGACCCGGCGCCGCCGCAGATGCAGCGCGTCCTGACCACCCGACTCGGCTTCACCGGCCTTCGGGTGTTGCGGCGTGCGACGCTCTGGTCCATTGGCGTCTCGGTGGGCGCCCCGCCGGGCCAGGTGACGGAACGCGCTGCCCGGCTGCTCTTGGTCAACCCGCATGGGCAGATCGGCGATGCCCTTCTCGCCGGTCCTGCCCCGCTTGGGGGGAGTGTCCGTCCGGCAGTACCTTGATTGACCATACTGGCCATGACGGCATACTATTCACAGGCCCGTGTGGCCGTTCATGGTGCGGGGTGACGAGCGCTCGCGGTACCGGCGCGACGAGGGAGGGGCAATGGCCGAGATACAGCTGGCATCGCTGGCGGCGGAAGCGCGGGAAGCGATCGACAGTGAGGATCTCGCGCGGGCGGCCGACGCATGCCGGCGCGCAATCCTGCGTTTCCCCCGTTGGGTGGAAGGCTACTGGTTACTGGGACACATCCTCGTCGAAAGCGGCTATGTGCCCCAGGCCCGCAGTTGCTTTGAGGCGGTCGCCAGTGCGATGCCGGACGACCCTCGGGCCTACCAGGGGCTGGCGGATGCGGCTGACCAGCAGCATGATATCGCCACCGCAGTGGCCGGTCTGACGCGGGCGCTGGAAGTCGGTGAAGACAGCCAGAGCGTGCTGGCGGAATTGCGACGTCTGCAGCAGCAGGCGGGCTATGTCGTGGGAGACACCGTCACCAACGCTCGGGTGGCGCACGCCCGACTCGTCGCCGGGGAATATGAGGAAGCCGATGTCGCGGCGGAGCGCGCGCTACAGGACGAACCGGATCGCCTTGATCTGCTCGTGGTTCAAGCGGTGGCGCGGCTCTTCGGCGGTGACCGTGCCGGCAGCGAGAAGGTCTGCCGGCAGTTGCTCGATCTGAGTCCGGATTGCCTCAAGGCGTTGGCGATCCTGCGCTACCTCGTCCCGGGCGAGGCAACGGCCGCGATGGTCGCTGACCTGGATGCCCTTGATCCGGAAGGGCGGACCCTGGTCTGGCTGCGCGGCCAAATGACGACCCTCGGCTACGAGGCGGACGAGCTTCCAGCCGCTCCCCGCCTGGTGGCGTGGCAAGAGGAAGAGCAACCGGGACGCAACGGTGCGCGAGAAATTCGCCCGCTTGACCGGCTGATCCCGGAGCTGGAAGAGGTGTGGCCCCAGTGGCTGCAGCAAGCGGCACAGAGTACGCCGGAGGCTCGGGCGGGGGAGACGCCGGTGCGTTCGGAAGCGACGCCACCGCCGCCTACCTTCGCGCAGGGTGAAGCGCCGCCGGCGGGGCCGAGCTTCCTGGGCGACGTCGACACCCTTGCCCGCGAGTTTGAGGACGCTATGCGCCCGATGCCGACGGGGGAGCCGCCCGCATCGACCATCGTTGCGCCGGAGATTCCGGCCGAAGAGCCGGCCGCGCCGGAGCCAGTGGCCCAAGAGCTAGAGGCGTCGGCTATGAAGTCGGATGCTGAGCCGGTCGATTGGCAGACGCCCCAGCCAGATGAGCAGGCGCCGATCGCCGAGCCGGAAACGGCGGTTGCCGCCGAGACGACGACCGTGTCCGCCGCCGCGCCCGCGCCGCCGACCGATGAATTCGCGCAATGGCAAACGCCGGCGGTCGTCCCGGCGGATGCCGACGCGGCCGGGGCGGACGTCGACGTGGCGTCGAAAGCGGCGGTGGAACCCTACCGGCCGGAGGAAGAGCCGGTCGCCCCGGAGCCGGCCACCGCGTCGCCGGCGGCGGAATGGGCGGTGCAACCCGCCGTCGGCGAGTCAATCAAGGGCGAGACCGAGGTCGAACGCCCGGTGACGGCGGTACCGGCCTCGGGCGGCGATGTCGACGCCCTTCGTGCCGCCGCCCGCGTCGCGACCGCGGCCGGTGATTACTGGGCCGCGATCGACCAGTTTGGGACACTCCTGGCGAAGCTGACCCACGTCGGAACGTAGAGGGTAGAAGGAAACGGCCGTGAACGAAACCGTAGCCAGCCTGATGAAATCGCCCGGCGTGCGTCTGGCCGCCGTCGTCGGACGGGACGGCAACGTGCTGGCGGTGTCCGACGAAGAGCCGCAGAGCGACGTCCTGGCAGCGCTCGCCTCGGCCGTCTTCGGGGCGATCGCCGGGGCGTTGGCGAATGGCGGGATCGCCCCGCTGGAGTCGTGTCTTTTTGAGGCCGGCGCCACGTCGGTGCAGTTGCAAGGCGCCGGGGATCGGATCCTCGTCGCCGTCGCGGCGAACGACGCCAACGTCGGCCGGGTCAAGCTCGCTTTGCGCCGCGCCGCGGAACGCGAAAC
>JAICXR010000363.1 GCA_025980355.1 Chloroflexota bacterium
ATGAAAGCGAAATTGATCCAGGACGGGCCGGAGCGCACGTTCGCGGTGATTTTCAGTTCCGGCGACGAGTTTCTCGCCGGCATCAAGGCGTTTGCCAGTGAGCATAACCTGCGCGCCAGCCACTTCACCGCTATCGGCGCCTTCAGTGACGTCACCCTCGGCTACTTCCAGCGGGACCGCAAGAGCTACAAGAACCAGAAGTTTGCCGAGCAGTTCGAGGTGCTGGCGCTCGTGGGCGACATTACCCTGGAAGGCGATGGCCACATGGTCCACCCGCACGCCGTCCTCGGCCGTGCCGACTTCTCCACTCTGGGCGGCCACATCAAGGAAGCCCACGTCTGGCCAACGCTGGAGCTGATCGTCGTCGAGACGCCCGGCTCACTCCAGCGTCACCACGACGAGGAGTCGGGGCTGGCGCTGATCGGCGTGTGAACGGCATTTTTCTGCACAGGCGCTAACGAGTTCGGCGTACTCGCACGCTCTTCTCGGTTACAACGAGGAACTGATCCAGTTCATCCCTATGGTGTGCCAAGACATCCTCGATTGCCGCAATCTTGGCGTCCAGGGCGCTATCCGGGCTGAGACGGAGGAAGATAACGCCAACATGGGGCATTCGCTGCCGGAATACGAGTTCCCCAAAGTCGCGATCATCGGTGATAAGCACGCGTCCTTCCGCATGTGCCAGCATCAGGACGACATCATCGGTTAGTCCGGCAGCATAGGCGCCACCGACACGGATAGCATCATGGCCGTGCTGATTGAGGTATGTCATGAGGCGAGCATCGGTACACTGGTCAAGCAGGAACTTCATACCCGGGCGGTATGGCGTTCAGGTGCTTCTTCGTGGCTGTCCGTCTGATGGTACTCAGCGACCGCGGCACTTGCGTAGGCGAGGCAGGCCTGTACATCTTCGATGGTGAGCTCGGGAAAGGCGGCAAACACGTCGGCAAAGTCTGGCGTGTACGCGAGATGCTGGATCACTCGCTCCACCGGAATGCGTGTGCCCTTGACTACCGGCTTGCCTACCATGACGTCCGGGTTCCGGACTATGCGCAACGCATAGTCCGGCGCTCTCGTCACCATGCGCGCTTCGCTCCTTCCCCCTTACTCATCGCATCTTACCCGAACTGAGGCCGAACGACGGGCCCCCAGCTGGCTCAGGAGGCGGAATCACAGCCACTCGTTCTCCAAGTCGAAGATCCCCGCCGGCGCCGTCCACCAGGGCGTGAAGGTGGTCTCCAGGTCCAGCACGCGGCCGGTCCGGCTGGATTCGTAGGCCTTCATCATCTGCTCGACGACGTGGCGCGCCTGCCAGACGTTGCAGCGCGGGCGCTCGCCGCTGCGGACGCAATGGACGAAGTGGCCGAGGATGGTTTCGGTACCCTTCGGCACCGGTGGCGCGTAGCAGCCCTTGACCGCCAGATACTCCACTGGCTCGGCGCCGGCCAGCGGTTCGCGCGTCGTGTGGACGACCAGCGGGCGACCGAACTCGTTCATGAAGACGTCGCCGTGGCGGCCATGGACCACCGTGCCGTTCTGGCTGTAGCTGTAGGCCCAGCAGGTGCGCATGACCGCCTGCTGGCCGCCGGCATACTCAAGTAGGATCGTGACGTTATCGTCGACTTCGGAGTGCACGCGGCCACCGTCGCCGGTGATCCGCCGGGGAATCAGCGTGCCGATGAAGGCAGCCACGCGCCGCGCCGGCCCCATCACGCTGGCGATGCGGCTCAGGGCATAGGGGGCGGTGTCCAGCATCGCGCCGCCTTCCGCCTCCTTGGAGTAGTACCAGTTGGAGCGCGGCGGACCGGGGATGTTGAGTTCCGCTTCGATGGCGGTGATCTTGCCGACGATCTCCTCGCGGAGGTAGGAGAGGCCGGCTAGCAAGACCGGTGAATGATCGTAGGGCAGGGCCACCGCCGTGACGCCGCTCGCTTCGACGGCGGCGACGAGGGCCTGGGCCTGATCCCAGCGCGTCGCCATCGGCTTCTCGATCAGGACGTGCTTGCCCGCCCGCGCGGCGTCGGTCGCCATCGAGGCGTGCAATTGATGGGGCGTCGTGATGACGACGGCGTCAATCTCCGGCCAGGTGAGCAGCTCCCGGTAGTCCGCAGTCCAGCGAGCACAGCCGCGTTCCTGCGCCTTCGCCTGCGCGCGCTCGGCGTGGGCCGCGCAGGTGGCGACGAACGACACGCCCTCCAGTTCGGTCGCCTGGTTGAAAAAGCGATCGCTGATCTGGCCGCAGCCGATCATCCCCAGCCGCAGCGGTACCACGGTACTCATCACAGTCTCCTTCTTCCCGACGTTTCGCCGATGGTGGCGCGGACAGGGTACAGCATGTGACGGCGCCCTTTTGACCAGTAGCATGCCGTGCCCGTACACTTACTGGCTGTTGTACGCCGAGACCAGACAGAAGAGTGCAAGACTATGAAGCGAACGTGGCAACCGAAGCGCATCCCGCGCCGGCGCGAACACGGCTTCCTGAAGCGCATGGCCACCCGTTCCGGTCAGCGCGTCCTGAAGGCCCGCCGTCTGAAGGGACGCAAGCGCTTGACGGTCGTGTAGTGGGTGGACAGGGAGCACCGAGTCCGGCGGCGGGACGACTTCGCCCGCGTCCGCCGGGAGGGGCGACGCCTCGCCCACCCGCTGCTCCGCCTGCAGTGGGCGCCCAACGCCTTGCCGGTCACCCGCTTCGGCTTCATCGTCGGCAAACGCGTGGCGATGCGGGCGCACGAACGCAATCTCGTCCGGCGGCGTTTGCGTGAGCTGGCGCGCGCCGAACTGGCACGCCTCGGCACCGGCTATGATGTCATTGTGGCGGCCCAGCCGCCAGCAAAGGGCGCGAGCTATCAGGAGTTGGGGACGGCGTTGCGAACGCTCTTGCAGCGGGCCCGCCTGTGGCGAGCGGACGTTCCGGAGAGTCCGGCCCGCCGATGAAGCGGATCGCCCTCGGCCTGATCCGGGGCTACCAGCGTTTTCTCTCCCCCGTTTTGCCCCCCAGTTGCCGCTTCCAGCCGACCTGTTCGGAGTACGCCTACGAGGCCATTGGCCGGTATGGTATAGTGCGGGGAAGTGCGAAGGCAATGTGGCGTATCTTACGTTGTCATCCGTTTAGTCGGGGCGGCTTCGATCCTCTACGGTAGGTTGGTCCCTGGCCCTTGCCTCAACGCACAATACCCGTATCGAGGAGGCGTTCCCCACCTTGGGTAATCCGTGGACCTATTTCGTCATTGACCCCATGACCTGGGGGCTCAATGAGCTCAACCACATCACCGGCAGCTACGCGGTAGCTATTATCCTCTTCACCATCTTTATTAAGATGCTGCTCTATCCACTCACGATTAAGCAGCTCAAGAGCCAGCGTGCGCAACAGGCCTTGCAGCCGCAGTTACAGGAGCTGAAGGCGAAGTTCGGCGACGACAAGGTCAAGCTCCAGTCGGAGACGATGCGCCTCTACAAGGAGAATAACGCCAATCCGATCGCCGGCTGCCTGCCGACGCTCATTCAGTTTCCCGTCCTCATCGGCCTCTACAACTCGCTGTACGCCGTCATCCGCGAGCCGAACGTCCACGCCAGTTTCCTCTGGGTGAAGAACCTCGCCCTGCCGGACTTCTGGTCGGTCGTACCGCCGGGGAGTACGGCGCATATCTACAACGGCCTCTTCATCCTGCCGATCCTGGCCGGCGCGCTGCAGTGGGTGCAGCAACGCATGATGATGAACCCGGCGGCGAACCAGGACCCGCAGCAGAAGATGATGAATCAGATGATGCAGTTCATGCCGCTGATGGTCATCTTCTTCGGCTTCCGCTTCCCGGCGGGCCTCGCTATCTATTGGGTCACGAATACGCTGGTCGCCATTGTGCAGGCCTATTTCATCGTCGGCTTCGGCTCGCTGGTGCTGGTGGCACCCTGGTTACGGCGGGTCGGCTCGCCCCGCCTGCACCTGAACATGGCCCAGCCTA
>JAICXR010000521.1 GCA_025980355.1 Chloroflexota bacterium
CCACGAACACACGACGGCGGCCACCGGACCAGGGCGTATGCAATACGCCCCTACGCGATGGCCCAAAACCCTGGCCTACAATGGTCACTTCCATTATCTCCTGGCCCTTGGCTCCGCCGCGTCCACCAGGGCATCCAGCGCCGGGTCGTCCGGCTCGATAACCGGCGCGTCCGGCGCGGGCGCCAGTTCCTGGTACTTGAGGCCGGAACCGGTGTTGAAGAGGACGATGCGGTCCTGTGGCGTGAGCGTGCCGCTGGCCGTGAGGTACTGAAAGGCGGCCACCGTGGCGGCGCCCTCCGGCGCGGCGTAGACGCCTTCCAGCCGGGCGAGCTGGCCGGTCGCCGCCAGCAGCTCCTCGTCGGTCACCGCCAGGGCCGTGCCGCCGCTCTGGCGGAGGGCATCCAGGATCAGGTAGTCGCCGATCGCCGCCGGCACGCGCAGGCCGCTGGCGACGGTCGCGGCATGTTCCCAACGTGGCGCCGAGCGCGTTCCGGCATCGTAGGCGCGGACGATCGGGGCGCAGCCGGCCGCCTGGATGCTGATCATCTTCGGTCGCTTGGCGCCGATCCAGCCCATCTGCTCCAACTCCTGGAAGGCCTTCCACATCCCCACGATGCCGGTGCCGCCGCCGGTGGGATAGAGGATGGCGTCGGGGAGGGTCCAGTCGAACTGCTCGGCCAGTTCCAGTCCCATCGTCTTCTTGCCTTCGGCGCGGTAGGGCTCTTTCAAGGTCGACACATCGAACCAACCGCGCTTCTCGGCCTGGGACCGCACCATGCGGCCACAGTCGTCGATCAGGCCGCGCACCAGGACCAGGTGGGCGCCGTACTGCAGCACCTCGACCTTGTTGGTCGCCGGCGTGTCGTCGGGCATGAAGACCCAGCAGGGGAGGCCGGCGCGGGCGGCGTAGGCCGCCGCGGCGGAGGCGACGTTGCCGGCCGATGGTAAGGCGATGGCGCGCGCACCCAACTCTCGCGCCCGGGAGATCGCCGCCGCGAGGCCGCGCGCCTTGAAACTGGCGGTAGGGTTCAGCCCCTCTTCCTTGATCCAGAGGTCCGGCAGTCCGACCTCAGCGCCGAGCCGTGGCGCCGGCAGCAGGGGCGTATTGCCCTCACCCAGCGTCGTGACGTTTTTCGCATCCCGCACCGGCAGCAATTCACGCCAGCGCCACATGCCGCCATGGACGCGCCGGCCCAGGCTTTCCTTCGTGAGCGACTGTGCCGCCTTCGCCAAGTCGTAGCGGGCCAGCAGCACCTTGCCGCAGGCCGGGCACACGGTCTGCAGGACTTCGGCATCGGCCTGCCGGCCGCAGTTCGAGCATTCTAAATGTGTCAGCGTCGACGGTCCCACGCGCGATCCTCCCGTTGCCGTCCCACACGGGAACGGCTATACTCAGCGCCTTGATGATAGCTTGCACAGAACGTCTCCTCGTCCTCCACGGCGTGCTCCAATCGTCGGCTGCCCGGCTGGCGTTGGGCCTGCTGGGACAGGATGCGGAGCCGGAAGCGGCGGCAGAGACGTATGTCCAGCTTTTCCGGGTGCTTGCCGCCGAAGCCGCGTTGCAGGAGCGGGCATCCGTCGGCGACGCCTGGCAGCAACACCTTCTGACGCGGTTGCTTGGCGATAGCAACGTCTTCGCCGCCGCGGTCCGCCAGGTGGGGCTGGCGCGGATCGGCGCCGGCCTTCGCACGGCGGTCGCCCAGGACCTGGCAGCCCTGGGCGACCTCTATCATCGTGGTGACGCGGCGTTGCGGCGGCGAGCGAGCGAGGGCGCCGGTCTGCCCTGGCTGGATGCCCTGCAATCGTCCGGCTTGCCACCGGGGACCGCTCTCGGCGTGCGTCGGCGGTTTCACGAGGCGAGCGACTGGAGCGAGCTGATCGGGGACCTGGCCGATCACTACCGGGCGGCCGGTACGGGGCTCTTCGCCGGGTATCAGGCGTTCCTCTGGTTGGGCGCCGAGCACACGCCGCCGCTACGCGGCGTGCGCCATCCCGATCCGATCGCGCTGGACGACCTGATCGGCGACCGGCGGCAGCGCGAGCTCATCGTGCGCAACACTGAACAGTTCCTCGCTGGCCATCCAGCCAACAACGTGCTGCTCTACGGCGACCGCGGTACCGGTAAATCGTCGACAGTGAAAGCGCTGCTCACCGCCTATGGCGAACGCGGCCTGCGCCTGCTCGAAGTCGGTCGGAGCAAGTTGGGCGACTTCCCGGCGATTGTCGAGCTGCTTGCCGAGCAGCCGGAGCATTTCATCCTGTTCGTCGACGACCTCAGCTTCGACGAACAGGAGACGGGCTACAAGGATCTCAAGGCCGTGCTGGAAGGCGGTCTGGAGGTGCGGCCGGCTAACGTGCTGGTCTACGCCACGTCCAACCGCCGGCACCTCGTCATGGAGCGGCAGTCCGACC
>JAICXR010000282.1 GCA_025980355.1 Chloroflexota bacterium
GCGTTGCGGCCGTTCCAGTCGTCGCTGGCGGTGGCGGTGCTGAAACTGCTGGACGAGCGGCCGATGCATCCTTACGAGATGCAGCAGTTGATCCGCGAGCGCCACCTTGACGACGTGTTCAAGCTCAGCAGCGGCTCGCTGTACCATGCCGTCGAGCAGCTCGTACGGGTCGGATTGATTGCCGGCCTGGACACCAACCGGGCGGGACGGCGGCCCGAACGCACGGTCTATGCCATCACCGATGCCGGTCGGGATGCGTTCCAGGCCTGGTTGCGCCGGTTGCTGTCCGAGCCGGCAAAAGAATATCCCCAGTTCGCCACGGCGCTGGCGTGTATGGTCCACCTGCAGCCGGCGGAAGTGGTGCGTCTACTCTAGCACCGGCTGTTGCTGCTGGAAGGGGCGCTGGCGGCGGGAGCGCGCATCCAGCAGGGCGCCACCACCGGCGGCCTGTCCCGTCTGCACCTTATCGAGTTCGAATACGGCCAGATGCTCCAGGGCGCGGAAGTAGTCTGGCTGCGCGGCCTGATTGACGACATCGCGGACGGAACGCTGGACGGCATGGCGGACTGGGTCGCCCTCCACGCCGGCCGCGCCTCGGAAGGGGCTGCCCAACGGAGCGAGGAGGTACCGCCGTGACGTGAGCCCCGAACTCCCTTCCGGCGGGGTGCTGCTACATCCCGCCGGCGGAGCGCCATCCCTCGAGTCGGTCCCGCACCGCGTTTCCCGTCCTCAAGGCGTGCAACTCCATGATAGCCGGGGAATGCGACGCGGGCCAGCCCTGCCGACGAGGCACGGGCCCGTGTCGATATAGGATAGGAACTTCCCCATGGTTACCACGAATGAGCGATCGGGCACGCATCCCTGGGCCGTGCTGGCGGTGCTCAGCCTCGGCACCTTCATGACGCTGCTCGACCTGACCATCGTCAACATCGCAATCCCCAGCATGGTCGACGGTTTGCATGCTTCGCTGGACCAGATCCTCTGGGTGCTCAATGCCTACAGCCTGCTGTACGCCGTGCTGCTGATCACCTCCGGGCGTCTGGGCGACATCCTGGGTCCGCGCACCCTCTTCATCGCCGGCATGGCGCTCTTCACCGCCGCCTCCGCCGTCAGCGGCATGGCCCAGGACCCACTCCAGCTCATCATGGCCCGCGCCGGCCAGGGCTTCGGCGCGGCATTGTTAGCGCCGCAAGGATTGCCTTTCATCACCAGCCTCTTCCCCGCCGAACGCCGCGCCGGTCCGTTCGCCCTCATCGGCATGCTGGCCGGCCTGGCGGTGCTCGTCGGCCCCATCCTGGGCGGCGTCATCATCGCCAACTGGGGCTGGCGCTGGATCTTCTACGTCAATATCCCGATCGGCATCCTCACCCTGGCGCTGGCCGTCCTCGTGATCCCCGACCTGCGCCCCGGTCGCCGGCATCGCCTGGACCTGCTCGGCGTGGCATTGGCCAGCGCCGGCCTCCTGGGCGTGGTCTTCGGCCTGATCGAAGGGCAACGCTACCACTGGGGCACGATCTGGGCGCCCATCACCATCCCCGAGATCATCGGGGCCGGCGTGGTCGTGCTGGCACTCTTCCTGGTCGCCCAGTACCGGCGCCAGGGTGACGAGCCGCTGCTTCCCTTCGCGGTCTTCGCCAACCGCAACTACACGCTCACGACGCTGGTGCTGGCGGCGATGGGCTTCGCCATGCTGGGCCTGTTCCTGCCGCTGACCATCTACTTGCAGTCGGTCCTGCACCTGAGCGCCCTCGACGCCTCTTTGACCATGGCGCCGATGATGGTGGCCATGCTCGTAATTTCCCCCGTCAGCAACGCCCTGATCCCCCGCGTCGGCGCCAAGCCATTGCTGATCCTCGGGCTGCTCCTCTTCGCCGCCGGCACGGCCTACCTGGCCTGGGATGCCCATGTCGATTCCGGGCGGTGGAGCTTCCTGCCCGGCCTGCTCCCGGGCGGGGTCGGGATGGCCTGCATCTGGGGTCCCGCCTTCAGCCTCGCCACCCGCGACCTGAAGCCGGAGATGGCCGGGGTTGCTTCCGGCGTGCTCAACACGATTCAGGAATTGGGCGGCGTGGTCGCCAGCGCCGGCGTGGGGGCCTTGCTGCAAAACCGCCTGGCCACCGCCTTGCACCAGCAGGCGGTGGCCTATTCCGGCCAACTGCCGGCGCCGTTCCGACCCGCCTTCGTGGGCGAGTTCAGTCGGGCGGCCAGCAACGGCCTCCAGGTCGGCGCCGGGCAGACCGGCGGCGCCGTCGCCCTCCCGCCCGGCGTGCCCGCCCAGGTCGCCCAACAGTTGCAGCAACTGGCGACGGCGGTCTTCACGCATGGCTTCGTCGACGCCATGCGCCCGACGCTGGTATTGCCCATCGCCGTCATCCTGCTGGCGGCGCTCAGTTGCCTCACCCTGCAGCGCCCAACGGAGACGCCACCGGCCGTGGCGCCCCAACAGGCTGAGGCGGAGCCGCTGGTCGCGTTGGCCGGAGCAGCCATCAGCGACCGGTAAGGTCGCCAGGACCACTACCTGCTCGGCCAGGAGGACGATGTCGCATCACAACTCGCCGCGGTCTGGGATCGCGAGGTCGACGCTGTGCCCCTCACGATCGTCCTGAGCGGTTCCGAAGTGACGACGATGGAGCGCCTGCAAGAGGGTGGCCAGCCCCTCTACGGCCGCCCTGACTGGTCCGCGCGGATACGCCCGTTCGATTATTGGAACACGGCGCTGATGGCGACCGAACGTGATCCGCCCGAGGCGGCGGTCGTCTACGGCATCTTCGGCGGGACACCGCGCTTCCTCGCCAGCAGCAATGCCGACGAACCGCTGGCAGACTTCGTCGTTCATTCCTTCCTGTCGCCCCAAGGGGATGTGCATCTCCAGGTCCAGCACATCATTGAGCAGGAGAAGGGCATTCGTGACCCGGCCGACTACCGGGCCGTCCTTGCCGCGATCGCCGATGGCAAGACGCAGGTCAATGAGATCACGCTCGCCGCCGGTCTCGGCGGCAAGCCGTACAGTGTGCGGCGGGCCTTACTCGTGCTGGAAGACCTGCAGCTGATCTGGCGGGAACGCAACTATGGCGCTGCCGAGAGAGCGCCATTTCGCTATGGGATCGCCGATAACGCCGTCCGCTTTTGGTATCGGTTCATCCACCCCAATCGCAGCAGACTGGAAACCGGCGATCCCGCAGCTGTCTGGACGCACCAGGTGCAGCCGTTTCTCAACGACTACATGGGAAGGGTCTTCGAGCGAATCTGCCGCGAAGGCTTCCGGCGGCACCATGCCGCCTGGGGCTTTGTCGATGCCGAGCACTGGGCGCGTTGGGAAGGGCAGGACCGCAACCGGCGCAGCATTGAGACCGACATCGTCGCCCTGCTGGACGATGGCCGGGTCCTGACCGGGGAGATCAAGTGGACTTCCCAGCCCACCGAGTATGAAGTTCACCGGGACCTGCTGCGCAACCTCGATGATCTCGCCCGTTCCGGCCAGGGCTGGGCGCGGGATGCGCTCGCCTCGGACCGCAGTGCCGGCTTCCTCTACTGCTCGGCCGGCGGCTTCTCCGCCGAATTTCAACAGCGAGCAGAGCAAGCGGACAATATACATCTCGTGACCCTTGCCGACCTCTACATGGGGACGGGGCAATGAGGTGGGGTATACCAGAGACCCGCCAACGTCCGGGGTAGAGCTACTCAACCGCGTTGCAGCCGCCACCGAGCAGCACGACATCCGTCCAGTGGCCGGTGACGGTTTTCTGCACCCGGTAGCCGGCGGGCCAGCCCCCCGTACCGAAATTATGAATGTCCACCGCCGACAGGGGAAGGACATAGGTCGCCTTACAGGGCCCCTGGTCGGGAGGATGGAGGACGGCACTGGAGACGACCTCCCCGGCCGGGTTCAGCAGAATCCAGACTCTGCCACGTCCTGGTGTAGCACATGCACGTCGTCGTGCGTCTGTTCCTGGTAGGAGTCGGCATTCCTCACCGACGCCGAGGTCGCCTTCCGGCCCGCCTTGCCAACCCCTCCGCAAGACCGGGCTGGATCGGCGGCCGCCTTCAGGGGAAGCCAAGGCGACATTCTCCTGCGCATGCGGGAGCAGCCGTCGCCTACTCCAGTACCTCCGACTGGTACCGCCGCATAATCGCATGGTGCTGACGCAGATCCGGCGCGCCGTGCAACTCGGCGACCAGGTCGCGCAGCCGCGGCGTGAGGATGATGAGGTAGCGGGCGGTTCCAACCGCTTCGTACGTGTGGGGAACTCCCGCCGGGACAAAGACCGTTGTGCCTGCTGTCGCGTCGACCTGCCGGTCACCCAATCTGAATCTCAGGGTGCCTTCCAGGACGTGCCAGGCCTCGTCGTCGGCATGATGCACGTGCAGGTAGGCGGGGCCGCTCCCGCCCCACTCGTAGACGCCAAACGACCGTCCGCTCGCCGCAAGCGGTCCCTGGTCCTCCCGACGTTGACCCGCCGCCGGGACGATGATGGCTTCCAACATCATTGGCATCTCCATTCCATCGCCCGACGGGGGCGTCGGCCAGCCCGCCAAGCCTAGCATGGCTCGCTACCAACCGGCGGGGAGCCCCCGCCATTATCAACTGACCTGGGCGATGGATGGCGAAGGCGCGGCCGGCGCCAGGGCAAAGAGCGACGACCAGTGGAACTGCCCGAAGTAGCCGAAGCCGCCGGCATAGTCGGCGGCCGTGCCGATGGCGTCGACCAGTTGGTGGGCCTGCGTGCCGTCCGGGCGCACCGCCCAAAGCGTGGCGACCGGCACGATCTTGCTGATCTGCGGGCGCCAGCGCACGAAGACCAGCCACTGCCCATCCGGCGTCCACACCGGATACTCATCCGTCCAGCCGGGGGCGTTCGTGAGCTGCCCCTGTGCCGTGCCATCGGCCCGCATCCGCCAGAGCCGGCGGCTGGTGATGGCGGTGACGGTACTGTCGCCGAGCTGTTGCGAACGCCCGCGAGCGAAAGCGATCTGGCCGCCGTCCGGCGAGATTGCCGGGTTCACGTCGGACCAGGCGGCGTCGCTGGTCAGGTCGGTGTGCGTGCCCTTGGCGATGTCGAAGCGCGTCAGGCGCTTCTTGATATACGTCTCGCGGCCGAGCGGCCCGGAGACGACGAGCCAGTCGCCCTTTGGCGCCCAGGCCAGC
>JAICXR010000459.1 GCA_025980355.1 Chloroflexota bacterium
GCGTGGTAGCCGTAGCGAGTCGCCGCCGCCCCGGAAATGACGATGGCGATGGCGAAGGCCAGGGAACCGCCGGTGCGGTAGATGCCGAGCATACGGCCACGCGCCTGCCCCTTGCCGTCCCGCTCCAGCACGTCGCCGAGCATCGCAAGCGCGCCGACGTTGTACGACGCAAAGGCGGCCCCCTCCACCACGCGCAGGGGCACCAGCAGCCACCAGACCGGGACGTGGGCGATCAGCGAGGTAGTGACCATCAGCGTCCCCATGGCGCCCACGACTAGCGGTTTGCGGCGGCCCAGACTGTCGGTGAGGCGACCCCAGGCGATATTGGAGACGACGGAGGCGACGGCGTAGCCGCCGACCACCCAGCCGACGTCGGCAACGCCGCCGCCGAGCGTTTGGACATACAGCGCCAGGAAGGGCGAGGCGGAGCCGTTGGCCAGGAAGACGAGAAAGCCGATGGCGGTCAGCAGCCAGATCGGACTCAGGATGAATCTCTCCCCGACGAATAGTGGTATACTATGACAGCAATCGAATACCGCTGGAAAGAGAGAAGTGGGTCGCCGGCCCGCTTCTCTCTCTTTCTGTCGGAGCCGGAAGAGAGTGAAGGGAGGCACGGTGGCCGCCCAAGCACTGCCCGCCAATGAATTCGCCCGCGCCCTGGACGCCCTCAAGGAGAAGCACGGCCTCCCCCCGGCGCTGCTGCTGCACGCCGTCGAAGAGGCACTGGCGGCGGCGTATCGGCGGGAAGTCAACCCGCCCTTTCCGATTGCCGTCCATATCGACCCGGAGAGCGGCCAGCAGCGCCTCTGCGCCGTCAAACAGGCCGTCCTGCGGGTGCGCGACGAAGGGCGTGAAGTCACCGTCGTCGCCGCCCGCCGCACCTTTCCGGAAGCCCAGGAGCACGACGAGGTGGAAATCGAGCTGCCCTTGCCGGAGAGCTGGGGCCGCATCGCGGCCCTTGCGTTTAAGCAGATCGTCCAGCAGAAGATCCGCGAGGCGGAGCAGGTCCACACCTACGACCGCTTCACGGACCTGGAAGGCGAGCTCGTCAGCGGCGTGATCACCCGCATCGATGAGGGGACGCTGTTTATTGGCCTTGGTGGCGCGGAGGGCGAGATGCCTCCCGCCGAACAGATAGCGACCGAGACCTATAAAGTCGGGCAACGCCTCCATGCGTACCTCACCAAGGTGCAGCGTGGCGCGCGTGGTACGCACCTCGTCCTCTCGCGAACCGACCGCGGCTTGCTGCGCCGGCTGTTCGAGCTGGAGGTGCCGGAGATCCACGCCGGCACCGTGGACATCAAGGCCATCGCCCGCGAACCGGGCTCGCGCTCCAAAATCGCGGTTGCGACGCGCCAGGAAGGGATCGACCCGGTAGGCGCCTGCATCGGCGTCCGACGGGTACGTATCCAGAATATCGTCAACGAACTGGGCGGTGAAAAGGTCGACATCATCGTCTGGCAGGCCGACCCCGGCGCGTACGTCGCCAGTGCGCTCAGCCCGGCCACCGTCTCCAATGTCGAAGTCCGGGAGGCGGAGAAGAAGGTAGTCGTCACCGTTCCGGCCAATCAGTTATCGTTGGCAATCGGTAAGGAGGGACAGAACGCCCGCCTCGCCTCCCGGCTCACCGGCTGGCGGATCGACATTCATGCCGCCCCGAGCGCGGCGGCGGAACCGGTTGCGGCCCCGACCGACGCGATAGAGGCAGGTACCATGCTCATGACTGCGGGAAAGGAATGAGCCTGTGCCCATGCGACCCAAGCACATTCCCGAACGCACCTGCGTGGCCTGCCGTAGCCGGCAACCAGGGGAAGCGAAGCAGCCGAAACGCAACCTTGTCCGTCTGGTCCGTTCGCCACAGGGCGATGTGTCGGTAGACTTGACGGGGAAGAAACCGGGACGCGGCGCGTATCTGTGCGCCAACCCCGTCTGCTGGCAGGCGGGCTTAGCGAAAGGCCTGTTGGAACGCGCCTTGAAAACCGCCCTGTCCCAACAGGATCGCGCGGCGCTGGACGACTACGCCGCAACCTTAAGCAGTGCGACCGGCGAGGAGCCGGCGCCCTGACAGTCACTCCGTGAGCCGGCCACTGTGCCGACGCCTCCACCGCCGTTGTGCGGCACCCGGCGCCGGGACAAGCCGCTTGCGTCACCCGTAAAGGAGCAATCAAATGAGTACACCTTCCACTAATTCCGGAGGCGGCAGCGGTCGCAACGGCGATCGCGCCAGCGGTTCGGGCCGTTCTTCCTCCGCCACCGGCGGCCGCTCCGGTAGCGGCGCCCGGCCGACGCTACCCACGGGCACACGCATCGCCCCGGTGACGCCTCCGCCGGCCGAACCCGAGGCCACGCCGGCCGCCGTCACCCCTCCTGTGGCGCCGGCTGCCGCTCCTGAAGGCGCCGCGACGCCTGCGGCGCGTCCCGCCGATTCCGGGGCTGCCGCCCCCACCCGCCCAACGCCGACGGTCCGCCCCGGCACGCCGCTCCGGCCATCGTCGCCGGGCATCGTCGGTACGCCGTCTCCCCGTCCGGCCGGAGTGACCGGCACGGATCCCCGACCGAGTACGGGGACCGCGCCCGCACCGGTTCGACCGACGACTCCCGGGCCGGCAGGCAGGGTCCCCCATCCGGGGACCAGCACGGGCAGCGGGACCTTCCCGCGAAGCGTGCCGGGGCCGGCGCGCCCCGGTCAACCAACGACGCCGGGCGCGGCCCGTCCGGCGCAGCCCCCCACGGCCGGAGGGTTCCGCCCGAACCAGCCATCCACACCCGGTGGCTTCCGACCGGGTCAAGCGCCGACGCCCGGTACGTCTCGTCCCAGTCAGCCGTCCGGTCCGGGCGCCCCGCGTTCCTTTCCGCCTTCTGGCAATAACGGGACACGCCCCGGCTATGCGCCGTCTCGGGGCGGGTCGTCGCCCTCCAGCGGCGGCAGCTACCGTCCCCAGTACGGGGCA
>JAICXR010000271.1 GCA_025980355.1 Chloroflexota bacterium
AGCGTGGGCAGGAGCTGCACGCCGGCAACCGCGATGCCGCCGACGAGCGTGACAGCGCCGGTAGCGACGATCGCCCGCAGCGACCGCCACGACCGCACCTGTTGCAGCAGGCGCCACACTCCCCAGACCAGCACAACGCAGAGGATGAAGTACGACTCCTGGGTGTGGCCGGCCAGGAACTGCACCGCGACGATCAGCGCCCCCAGCACGGCGTAGCCGGCACGCCGCTGCTGCCAGGCCAGGTCCAGGCAGAGCAGCAACCAGGGGAGCCAGGCGGCGGTGTCCACCTGGTTGACGTGGCCGGCCTGGGCGCTGAGGAAGCCGCCCAGACCGAACATGGCGCCGCCGACGATCGCGGCAATCCAGGGGACGGCGAAGGTGCGCCGGCAGAGGATGGCCATGCCCCAGCAGGCCCACCAGACATGCAGGATGAGCGAGGCGGCGATGGCCTGCGGCACCGGCCAGAACAGGTACATGATGTTCGGCGGATAGAGCACCGCCGCCTGGACGTTGGCGAATAGGGGCACGCCGAGGAAGATGTGGGGATCCCAGAGCGAGAAGGCGCCGGCGCGGAGCGCCTCCGCCACCGCCCGCCGATAGGCATAGAAGTAGGTCTGGGTGTCGTAGCCGCCCGGCACGCCCGGCCCGAAAGCAGTCTTGTGGTAGGTCAGGAGCGTTGCGGCGAGTAAGGCACCCGGCGCCCACCACGCCCCGGAGGTAGGCGCCCCTTTTGCTGGCACAGGGGCCGGAACCGGAGCAGGCGCGGGAGTCAACACGGAGGGATCATAACCGGGACGCCGCTCGCCAGACAAGGTGGCCACCGCAAGGGAGCGTCCCTGCGCTACAATGGCGAGCAGGCGTCGAACCGTGCCTCGCACGTTGCGTCATTGGACAGACATGGACCTACTCGGGACGAGACACGTTTCCGCGGCGCTGGTCGCTTTGCTGGCGCTCTGGGCCGTCGCAGTCGCCGCGGCCTGGCCGGGGACGGCGCTCGCCGACGACAGTACCGTGCCGGTCAGTTCCGTCAGCGTGCAGCGCCTGGACGCGACGGTCACGAAGACGACGATCGTCACCGCTTACGCGACGGCCCACGACAGCGTGGAGGTCTACAACTACGTCCCAGTCACCGTCTCCAGCGATTGGCGTCAGGCGACGAGCATGGATGACGCCACCTGGGTCTTCAAACCGGGCGGTGGGGCGCCGAAACTGGCCATCTTCTTCACGGTGGAAGGCGGCAAGCACGTGGCCCGCCTCTATGACGACCAGTTGGCGCAAGGGCAGGTGCCGATCACGATCAAGAAGAACCACGTCGTGCTCGGCCGCCCTTTGCACTGGACGTTGCAGGCCGAGAGCACGCAGCCCTGGATCCTGCCCGACGGCCGCCCGGCAACCGACCTGCAGATCGAGTCGGCGTTTTCCTTGCCGCACGAGGACGACGCCCTGGGCATCCTGGCTCGTCGCTGGCACGGCCAGGATGCCTGGGACTTCCGCATGGTCGACCCGACCGGTTCCGGCGTTCCCGAATACACCATCCTGCAACTGCATCCGCAAGCGGCCCCGAGCGCCGCCGTGCCGCGCACGCTGATCGACCGCAACGTCGCGGCCTACCACGTGACCGCCTTCAGGCCGGCGATTTTCTGGCCCTATCTCGGCACGGCCGACGTCGGCGTGCGATCCTGGTTCGACCAACGACCGCCGCTCTCGATGGACTGGAAGAACGGCCAGCTCCGGGATTTCGGCTCCCTCCTCCCCGATCTGGAACCCGAAAACGGCATGCAGGTCTACTCCAACACGCCCGTCATCGCCGATCAGCCCAACGCCCTCGACTTTGAGAATCCGTTTGCCTATTACCGCTTCGACCCCGGACACACCGGCTTCCCCAACCTGATTGTTCGGAACTACTCCTTCCCATCGGGAGACGAATTTTTACAGCCGGGCGGGCCGCCGCAGCCCGTCCAGTTCGTCCGCTATTCCTGGGGCAACGGCGACGGCCTGCTCCAGTACAAACTGGGGCTCTTAGGCCGTCACCCGCTGGCGGCGACCCTCGCCCTGGGCGACGTCTCCATTCGGACCATGGACTACGCGGGTTTGCCGGCCTGGGTGGCCGGTCACGTCTGGGATTTTGAGACCTTTGTCGCCTCGGAAACCGGCGGCTACCGCAGCAGCGAGGGGATATACGACTGGGATTACGTCAGCGGCGACTTTGCCTGGGTCTTGGGCGATTCATCAACGCCGCCGCTTGACGGCTACCGCACCATCACCCCCGGCCTGCGCGGCGAGTACCGAACCTTGCCGGACGCATCGCCCCGGCTCTACCTCGACCCGACCGACCAGCGTCTCCACCTGCTGGGCGCCCAGCAGGGTGTCTGGGCGGTCGATCAGCACCAGACGATCGCGACGGCCAGCCTGAATGGCCAGACCGTGGACCAGTGGACCCGGAACGTGGACGACGTGCCGCAGGAAGCCTTCTACGCGCTGCCGCAGGTCTCGCTCTACGCCGGCAACGATACGGTAATCTTCCAGCCGCACCCGGCGCCGCCTCCCGTGACGACGCTCCCGCCACCGATCGATGAAGCCTCGCTCAACGCCCTGCGCCGACTGCTGCCGGCCGATCCGCCCCCGCTCGCGGCGAGCGGCCTGCGCAGCATGCTGGACCCGTCCGGCCGCCAGGAGGTGACGATCACGGGCGTGACATTGACGCACGTCCGGTTGCTGCCCGATGGCTGGCGGGCCGAGTTGCAGGCGACGGGAACGGTGACGCTCGCCGCCGCGCCGGACGCGCCGGCGGCACTGCTCCGGGCCGTGGCGAGCGGGCTGGGCTGTGTGCCGGCGTTGTCACCGACGCCGCCACCGCCGCCCTGTTCCCGCGGGCAGAGCGAGGGGCGTTACATCGCGGAATACGATGGTGCGTGGCGCTTTCTCCCTGCGACCCCGCCGGACCTCCGGGTGTTGGCGGTACAGGCCGGGAGCGGCTCGCCAGTTCTGGCGGAGACGCCGGTGACCGTCACCGTCGCCAACAGCGGCGCTACCGATTCCAGCGACCGGCGGCTGGAGATCTGGGCGCAACGGGCGGGGCACGAGCGCGTCGCCATCGCCGATCTGGCGCTAGACGTACCGGCAGGCGAACAACGGCAGGTGTCGCTGGGCTGGGTGCCACCCGGGCCGGGGGACTGGTCCGTGGGGGCCGCGCTCACCCCATCGGGCGACTCGTCAGTGGCGCCGGTCGTCGCGACGGTCGCCGAGCCGTCCGGCCCCCCACCGGCCTGGTGGGCGCTGGGGCCGGCGCCGTCACGCCGGCTTGTCGGCGCGGCCCTGGCCGTCCTGGCGGCGCTGAGCGTCTGCACGGCGGTGATCGTTTGGGCGATCCTGCGGTGACGAGCGTCGGCGAGGCGCCCGCGGCCGGACTCCGCCGGTATCCGCTGGCCCTAGTCCTGTATAGCGTCGCCATCGTCGCCTACCTGCTGCTCCGCTTCCGCGGCCACTATGTGGAGCAGGACACCGCCGAGATGACGCAACTGATCCAAGCCGTCGTCGCCTACGGCAGCGCCATCCCCTCCGCCGCCGTGCACCCCTTGTATCCGTTCGGCTTCGGCTTCCAGGCGGTGAATCTCTATCTCATGCGCCTCTCCGGGGCCGGCATTCAGACCTTGCAGGCGTGGGTATGGCCCTTTCTGGTCGTGGGTCTGGCGCTCATCGCCTTTCTGACGTTCCGAGAGGTTACCGGCGACGACCGCGCCGCGGCGCTCGGCGGGTTTTTGCTCTTTATGCAACCGGACTTCCTCTTTACGGCGTTGCGCGGCTCACACGAGAAGATGACGTATTGCATGCTCCTCGTCGCCGTATTGCTCCTCTTCCGAAGCTACCGCTATCGACACCGCCTGCTGGTTTTCGCCGCCTACGTGGCGCTGTTCTATCTGATCATGTTCGGTGTGGTCTGCACCAACAGCGCATTTGGTTCCTCGCTCATCATTGCCCTCAGCGTGAGCTTCTTCGGCGGGACCCTCGTTTCCCGTCTCCTTGGCCGTGAAGCCGGCGCAGGTGATCGCGGAGTAATTCGTCTGGCCTACGTCTCCTTTTCTTCTTTCCTACTACTCATGTGTGAACTGCTGTATTTCTACGCGCCGAGTCTCGGCATCCTTGCGCAACTCCCGTCGGCCATTGATCGTGTCGTCGCCTTCGCCTTCAATTTTGATGTCGGCGGCAATCCTTACGCGTCGGTCCCGCTCGGCTGGCCCAACGCGGGCGTCTATTTCCTCCTCACGTCGTTTACCTGGCTGATCCTGGCGACCTCTGTGATCTCCTGGTGCGCCCGCACCGTGCGCTTCTTCCGGGGCGATTGGCCGACGGCGCCCGACCACGTGCGCCTCTGCTGGCTGCTTTACGCCGGCCTCGCCCTGCAGGTGGGGGTTGGGATCGCGGTCGACTTTGCCGGCGTCCTGGGAGCGAACCTGCAACTGCGCCTCTTCCCGGTCTTCATGTTCCTCGCCATCCCCACCGGCAGCTCGGCCATCGTCCACCTCTTGGATCGCGCCGCCGGCCGGCCGTTCCTACGCCAGGGCCTGCGCGTTGGCGTGGCGCTGACGACGGTCGTCTTCACGGCGTTCAGCGTCCTCAAGGCGACCAATGAGCCGCTGCTCAGCAACAAGTGGACGTTCTACAGCACGGCGGAGGCCCAGGCGATGGACTGGTTGGCCGTCGGCGTGCCCCCGGGCGGCGTCTGGTCCGACGTCGACGAACGCCTGCGGGAGGCGGACCTCTTTCGCTCGCCGCCGACCGAAGCGGCGGGCTTGCGCTATCCGACGCTCCTGCCGCCCGAACAGCCCGACGTGGTGATGCTCTCGCGCCTCACCCGCGAACGCATGGCGCGGCTGAACATGCCGTTACCCGATCTGCCGGACATGAACGAGCTCTACGACAACGGCGATGTGCAGATCTACCGGAAACTCCCGCAGACGCCCTTACAACGTTAGCGGCCCACCGTTGCCGACTGTCGCCAGGATGGGCGTTGGGCCTCGTAGGCGGCGATGGCGGGCTCGTGCTGGAGGGTGAGGCCGATGTCGTCCAGGCCGCGCAGCATGCAGTCGCGACGGAAGGGGTCGACCGTGAACGGGGCCCAGAAGCCGGCATCGTCGGTGACGAGTTGCGCCTGCAGGTCCACCGTCAGTCGATAGCCGGGCTGCGCCTGGGCCTTCGCCAGCAGCTCCGTCACGGCCTCGTCCGGCAAGGTCACCGGCAGCAGGCCGTTCTTGCAGCAGTTGTTGTAGAAGATATCGGCGAAGGAG
>JAICXR010000513.1 GCA_025980355.1 Chloroflexota bacterium
AGCAGGCCGGCGCGGCCCGCCCTCGCGCCGCCGGTCAGCAAGATCCCGACCACTGACCGGCCGGTACATCCATGTGGTGCGTCCGTCAAGCCCGGTAACACTCTTCTCGGAGGGTGGACGATAAGGTACCGGCCGCGGCGGGCGGTGAGCCTGCTGATTTGGCGGCAGGCGACGCCGTGTAGTCCTCAGCCAGCCTGGGCGAGCACGTAGTGCATCGCCGCGGCCATCGCCCGCTCGTTTGCCTGCCACTCGATCCCGGCGTCCGGGCGCAGTTCCAAGAGGACGGACGCCTCGCCGTGCGCGTCGGCCCATTGGTGGGCCGTCCCGGTCAGCGGATACGGCGTGTCCTGCCCGGGGGCGTGCACGGGATATCCGCTCGCCTGGCCCAGTTGCTGCGCAAACGCTACCGAGTGCGGTTCGCTATACAGTCCGCCCCAGGGCAGGTGGTAGAAGATGGAGGCGACGACGTGGTGCGTCAGCAGGAAGTCGCGCATTGCCCGGCTCTCCGGTTCGGAGAAGGGCTGCGGCCCGCCGGCGCCCGGCACAAAGCCGCTCGGCTCATTGGCACCGGTCGACCAGTCGACCGTGCCAAAATTGCGATTGAGGTCGACGCCGTCGGCGTTGAAGCGTGTGCCGTCGGCCAGACCGTCCGGATTGAGCGTCGGGATGAAGTACACGGTCTCCCCAACAGGAATCTCGTTGAGGTGCGCCCGGTAGTAGCCGATCGCCGTCTGGATCAGCGTCACTGTGGCGCTTTCCGGAGCGCCGTGGGTATCGCCGATGAAGGCCAACGCCAGCGGCCCGCCGCCGATCCTGGTCGCGGTGATCGGCCGGCCCTGGACGGACTTCCCGATCGTCGCCGTCTGCACGATGGGATCCTGGACGACGGGGAGTCGGGAAGGATTCGCCTCCCAGGCGAAGCGCTGACCGTTGCCCCGCGCCTCGACGCCATAGGGGCCATTCACCCAGGAGTGGGCGCCGTCCGTGAAGGCGGTGAAGTTGTCGGCCTTGCGCCAGACCAGGAGGCCGTTCGTCGTGTGCTGGAGGGCGTCGCCGTTGGCGGCGCTGGCCTGATCGTCCAGGCAGCCGCCGACCACGACGGGAACGAGGGCGTGGAGCGCCTGAAAGCCGAGGATGAACTGGCAGCCTTGACTCGACTGCGCGAGCGCCTGCGGCGGGCCGATCAGAAGGAGGGGGACCAGCGCCAGTGAGGCGAGCATGGGTCGGATCATCCGACATTCCCCTATTCCCGATGCCGCCGCTGCCGGACCACCAGAGGCCGGCACCGCACGAAGCCCCGCCAGCATACACGCCGCATCTCCGGCACGCAACCACCGGCGCTCTAACTGGCTGTCCGCTTCGCCGTGAACTGGAGGTTCAGGACGCCGTTATTCTGGACGCTCAGCGCAATCATGGTGCGCGGGGGCTGCATACCAAAGTCGGTGAACAGAAATGGGGTCGTGGCCGTACCGGTCACCGTGTCCGGAGCGAAGGTGGCGGAGACGGCCCAGGTGGTCGACTTGGTTGTCCCGTGCACGGTGAAGTCGCCCGTGAGCGTGAATTTCGCCGTACCGGACGACGGGAGCGGCCAGGGCATGCCGCTGGTTGACGTCGGCACGAATTTCGCCGTGGGGAACTGGGCGGTATCGAGCGGGTCGTGCTGGATATAGCTGTCGCGCATACCCTGGTCGCTCTTGAGGGTACGCAGGTCGATCTCCAGATTTGATTGCCCCGACACGATCTTCCCGGCGGCATCCAGGAGCATCGATCCGGTCACCGCGCTGGTGCGGCCGATCGCGTCGCTGGGGAAGTTATGCCCGGCGAGTTGCTCCTGCACCTGGTAGCTCGCCTGGGTCCCGCTGCCATCCAGGGTGAGTTTCACGCCGGAAGCCTTGGCGGCCGCTGCCGTCGTGGTCGCGGCTGGTGCTGCCGTCGAGACCGACGCCGCTGCGGCGCTGCTGCGTGCCAAACTGACCGGCGCGACGGTGGAAATGGCCGCTGTCGCGTTCGTCGCCACGGTCGAAGCGGCCGTGGTGCCTACGCTCGTCCCAAGCGCCGTGGTCGTCGTCGCCATTGTCGTTGCCGCGAGTGCCGGGCCAGATACGACGCCCGGGGCGCTGGATGCTGCCCCCGACGACGTCAGCGCGGCGGCATTCGTCGCCAGCGCCCCAACGGCGCTGGTCGTCGGCGCCGCCTGGCCACAGGCGGCCAGCGCCAGCACGGCCACGGTGGCCGCACCGAGCCGCAACCATGTTCGCCGCGAATATTGCTCATGGGACATCACATGCTCCTCTACCGGAGTATCTCATCGCCCACAACTCCTGGCCCAATCGCGTTGTCACGCCACGAGTTGCCGCGCCATCAGGCGCCGCCCAACCAGGCCGGTGCATCACTGCACCGTGAGACCAATACTTACGGATCCGAATGAGAACTGGTCGGGCGGAAAATGAGAAGACGATGATAACGTATCCGTCCCCGGTGGGACA
>JAICXR010000478.1 GCA_025980355.1 Chloroflexota bacterium
AACCAGACGAGCTGCGCGCCGAGCGCCAGCGCCACGCCGAGCGTCGCGACCAGGCGGAGGCGGGAAGATCGCGCCGCAAGCGCCAGTGCCTGTAAGGTGACGATGAAGGGCAACAGGCCCAGGATGTACCGGCCGGCCGCATCCGGGTGTTGCCAGCGTGCCAGGATCAGCGCGACCTCCAGCGTGCCAAGCGCCAGGCCGGCAAGGAGTAGCGGGGAGAGGAGCGCTCGCTGCGATGGCAAGGCCACCACGCTTGCGTCCGACCGCGCCGCCGCGTCCAGCGCCTGCGGTACGACTCCGGTCGCCTCCTCACAGGCACCGTCGATGCACTGCCATATGCCCAGCGCCAGCGCAAGCGCGCCACCGAGGAGGGCAAGCGACGTGATCACACCGTCCGGCCGCCCCACGAACGCCTGGCCCAGCCCCGCTAGCACGCCGCCGACGGTGGGCAACGTCGGCGTCCCTTCCGTCACCGTGGCGCCCTGGCGCATCTTGGTCAGCAAATTGGGCAGCACGAAGCCGTACCAGGGCGCGGCGAGCAGCGCACCGGCGCCGAGCGCGAGAAGCCCGTCCTTCCGCACGGCGGCCGGCTTGCCATCCTTTGTACTGACCAGACGCCGTGCTTGCCAGACGAGCAAGGCTTCCAGCGCGACGAAGAATAGTTGGAGATACCAACTGAGCAAGGCCACCGCCGTCGCCAGGGCGAGGACAACCTGCTGTCGGCGCGCCGGACGGCCCGGTGTGGCCAGGTGCCGGACGGTCAGGTACAGCGTCAGCAGCGAGCAGAATAGGCCCAGCGTGAACGGGCGCACCGTGGGAGAAAGGAACAAGAACGGCACGGAGAGCAGGAGCAGGAGCACGGCACACCAGGCGACGAGCGTCCCCGCCAGCATCCGGACGAGGCGATACAGGACGAGCAGCGATAGCTGGGCGGCGGCGATGGGCACGAACTTGGCGACCAGGTAGCCGGGGCCGCCGACGGCGAACGACCAGTGGAGCAGGGCGAAGAAGAGCGGCGGGTGGACGTCGCGTGCCGTATAGACGAGCATCGCGCCAAGCGAGCCGAGACCGAGGTCAACCGAAAGGGCGCCGTCCTGCCCGAGCTCCTCGACGCCGAAGGTCCGCCAATGCAGCGCCCAGGCGACCAACAAGAGCAGGCAGGGGGCCCACAGTGCGCCAGCACGTCGCGCCTCGGCGGACGTAACCTCCACGCCTCGGAGCGCCGCCTGCACTCGCCACCGTTTCTTCACCGGACGCCCCCAGCCCGCTTGAGCGGGCTTCGTGCTGTTAGCCCCGGGCCTGAGCCCTGGGCGCGGGCGGCGGCCAACAACAATAGAGACGACACGCCGTGCCCCTACCCGCCGAAGAACGGCGTGAGCCATTCTTGTGGAATCTCAAGGCCGAAGCCGGGCGCGTCATTGGGTACCAGCCAGCCGTTTTTCGGGATGGTCTGGCCCGGCAGGCGCCAGCCCTCCTCCAGCGGGACGCCGGGGGGCGTGCCGACGAAGCACTCCAGCCAGGGGACCGACGGCGTCGCGTAGCTGAAATGCTGCCCGAAGGCGCTGTTGCCGCCGCCGTGCAAGATCACGCTCAGCCCGGCCCCGTCGGCCGCCGCGCCGATCCGCCGACAGGTGCTGAGGCCGCCACACCACTGGATGTCCGGCTGCAGGATGTCCACGACGCGATGGTCGATCGCCCATTGGAACGGGACGTGGGTATACCAGTGCTCGCCCGTGGTGAGTGTCTGCCAGGGGAGCCGCCGCCGTACGGCGATGTGGGCATCGAAGTCCTCGGGGATGAGGCATTCCTCCATCCACTTCAGGCGATAGGGGCGCAACGCCTCCGCCAGACGCACCGTATAGTCTTCGTCAAAGGCCATCCAGCAGTCCAGCATCAGCTCGCACTCGTCGCCGATCTGCTCGCGCGTGCGGGCCACCAGTTCCTCGTTCTTGCGCAGGCCGTCCAGGCCGTCGGCGGGGCCATAGGGACAGGCGAGTTTGAAGGCGCGGAAACCGAGTTCCTGGTACCAGTCGACGTCGTTGCCCGTGGCGTAGCAAAACAGGCGCTCTTTCTGGGGTCCGCCCAGGAGCTGGTAGACCGGCCGCCCCAGGAGCTTGCCGCGCAGGTCCCACAGGGCGAGGTCGACGGCGCTGACGGCGTAGGCAGCCAGGCCGACCGAGCCATAGGGCTTCGTCAGGCGGAACATCATGTCGGCAAGTCTCTCCACCGCCAGGCAGTCTTCGCCCACCAACTGCGGCGCCAGATGATCGGCGATCACCGCGGCGACGGGGCGGCCGTTGCCGGTGTGCCCCAGCCCCCACGTCCCGTCCTCGGCCGTGACCTTGCACCAGACGCCCTCCCAGCGCGGCAGCCAGAGGCCGCGATGGCGTTTGACCTTCGGGTAGCGGGACATCGGATTGGCCACCTCCGCCTCTTGCGCCCAGGAAGGGCGCCTGGGGGCGGTCCTCTCCGGCTGCGCCGGCACGGTAAGCCGCAGCGCTTCAATGGCCCTGATTTTCACGTCGTCCTCCCGTCATCGACAGTACCGGCTCGCGCCATCCTTGGGCGCCCGGTCATGGTAGCCTGCTGCTTCGGCGGCCGGTTCCCGACAATACCGAATGCCCACGGGGAGGGACCCACGGTGAAGATCTTCATCCTCACGGACCTGGAAGGTCCGGCCATGATATTCGGGTTCGACCAGACCCGACTGCCGGAGGCGGCGGACACCATGGCGCGCTCCAAGCGCCTGTTGACGCT
>JAICXR010000461.1 GCA_025980355.1 Chloroflexota bacterium
CTCGCCGGTGATCTCCATCGAGCAGAAGTCGATCTCCAAGAATCCGCGCTCCACGGTCGGCACCATGACCGACATCTATGACTACCTACGGGCGCTCTACTGCGTCATCGGCGTCCCGCACTGCCCGTACTGCGGCGACGAGGTGCCGGTCCGGACGGCCCTGCAGATCGCCGAGCACGTGCTCTCGCTGCCGGCCGGCACCGTCGTCGAGCTCTGCGCCCCCGCCTTCAAGGTCTATGGCGAGGACTACGCCTACCTCTTCGCCGAGGTGCGCACCAAGGGCTACCGCCGGGTCCGCGTTGACGGCGCCGTGCTGGACATCGGCGAAGAGGTGGAGCTGGACGAAGGCAAGCCTTCCGATCTCGAGGTGATCGTCGACACCTTCACCGTCAAGCCGGGGATCGACAAGCAACTGTTGGCCGCCATCAACGACGGGCTGCGCATGGGCGAAGGCTTCCTGCACGTCCGACTGGCCAGCGAGGTCCCCGCCGGCCGGCAGAAGGCGTTCTACGCCGGCTTCGCCTGCCCGGAGCATCACCTGGTGATGGGCAAGCTGCAGCCCTACTACTTCTCCTTCAATGAGCCCGACAGCGCCTGCGTCACCTGCCTGGGGCTCGGCGTCTACCTGAGCGTCCACCCCGACCTGCTGGTGCCGGATAAGCAGCGCAGTCTGCGCGGCGGCGCTTTCCTGCCGGAGGCCTTCCGCTACGACAAGAACACCTGGAACGGCCGCGTGGTGTACAGCATGGCCCAGCACTATGGCTTCAGCCTGGATACGCCCTTCAAGGAGCTGCCGCCGGAGGTCGTGGAGAAGCTCTTCTATGGCACGGGAGGCGAGCGCTTCCCCCTGGCCATCCCGGAAGGGGCGACGGAGACCGACAAGTACGTCGGGCGACTCTACCGCTTCGATGGCATCATCACCGGCATCGAGCGGCGCTACCGGCGCTACCGCAAGGAACAGACGGCACATACCCACATGGAGAACTACCTGCGTCGGGTGATGGTGGAGCACCCCTGCCCCGACTGCCGGGGGACCCGCCTGAAGCGCCAGCGGCTGCTCGTGACCGTCGGCGGGCGCACCATCGTCGAGGCCGGCGCCTTGACGCTGGCGGCGCTGCACGCCGCGCTCGGCGAGCTGGCGGCGGCGGCCGAGCGCGACCCGGCCGGGCCGCCGATCATCCGGGAACTGCGCGGGCGGCTGGAGCTGCTCACCGGCATCGGCCTCGACTACCTGAACCTCAACCGCAAGGCGGCGACGCTCTCCGGCGGCGAGTCGCAACGCCTCCGCCTGTCCACCCAGATCAGCTCGGGCCTGATGGGCATGCTCTACGTGCTGGACGAGCCGTCCATCGGCCTGCACCCGCGGGACACGACGCGCATCATCGACACGATGCGCCGGCTACGCGACATCGGCAACTCCGTCATCGTGATCGAGCACGACGAAGCCACGATCCGCGCCGCCGACCATATCGTGGAGATGGGGCCGGGACCCGGCATCCACGGCGGGCGGGTGGTCGCCCAGGGGACGCCGGCGGAAATCATCCACCATCCTACCTCCTTGACCGGCCAGTACCTGAGCGGCCGCCGCGCGATCAAGGCGCCGGCGCATCGCCGGCAGCCGGAGGGAACGTCGCTCCTGATTCGGGGCGCCCGGGAGAACAACCTCAAGAACATCGACGTCGAGATCCCGCTCGGCCTGCTCGCCTGCGTCACCGGCGTCTCCGGGTCCGGCAAGAGCTCGCTGGTCCATCAGATCCTCTACAAGCGGCTCTGCGCCCTGTACCAGGACAGCCGGGTGCTGGCCGGAGACCACGACGGCATCGACGGTGTCGAGCACCTGCACAACGTCGTCAGCATCGACCAGACGCCGATTGGCCGGACGCCGACCTCCAACCCGGCCACCTACATCGGCGTGTATGACCAGATCCGTCAGCTCTTCGCCGCCACGGAGGACGCGCGGGCGCGGGGCTACACGGCCACCCGCTTCAGCTTCAACGTCAAGGGCGGGCGCTGCGAGACCTGTGCCGGGCGCGGCACGGTCACGACCCAGTTGGCCTTCATGCCCGATGTCGAGGTACCCTGCCCGGCCTGCAAGGGTGCTCGCTACAACAGCGACACCCTGGAAGTGCAGTACCAGGGGCGCAACATCACCGATGTGCTGGACATGTCGATCGAGGAGGCCGTCACCTTCTTCGGCGATCATGCCTTGATCGCGCACAAGCTGCAGGTGTTGCAGCAGCTTGGCCTCGGCTACCTCAAGCTCGGCCAGTCGTCGTCCACAATCTCGGGCGGTGAGGCCCAGCGCGTGAAGCTGGCGACCGAACTGGGCAAGATCAAGCGCGGCGGGCGCAACCTCTATATCCTGGACGAGCCGACGACCGGCCTGCACCTTGCCGACATCCAGCGCTTGCTGGACAGCCTGAACCTGCTGGTCGACGCCGGGCACAGCGTGCTGGTGATCGAGCACCACCTGGACGTGATCAAGACGGCCGACCACGTGATCGACCTCGGTCCCGAAGGCGGCGAGCGCGGTGGCGAGCTCGTCGGCGCCGGCACGCCGGAGGATCTGGCGCGGAACGAACGCTCGTTCACGGGGCAATGCCTGCGCAGCGTGCTGCCGGGCTTCGCGGCGGGTGCGGAGGTGGCGTAAGGCCGGGCGCCACCTGCCGAGGAAGCGGTAGGTAGCCCTTCGCTTTGCCGAACGGTCGCGTGCCCGTGCGGTCTCGCTGTGGGGGCACACCCGGCCCCCGATCGGCTCAGAGGCCGAGGCTGGCCCAGGCGGCTTCCCGCTGCCGTTGGGCGTCGCGCAGCGGCGGCGCGCCGAAGAGCCCCTTATACTCACGGTTGAAGTGCGAGGCGTCGTCGTACCCCACGCGGTAGCCGGCGCTCGCGGCGTCGAGTCGCTCGCCCAGCA
>JAICXR010000160.1 GCA_025980355.1 Chloroflexota bacterium
CACTGGGCCGGTTTGGGGTGACGCAGTCGGATCAACACGGCTGGTGGGGGAGAATAATGCCGGTAAACCTGTGGAATGACGCCGACGCGGCAGGGCTGGAGGGTCTGGCGGCGCTGGTGTACCGCTCCAACCTGCTGGGGCAGGATCGCACGCTGGTCAATATCTACGGCGGCAACACCTCCGTCAAGGCCGTGGAGCAGGACCACCTCGGGCGTGCGACGGCGGTGCTCTGGGTCAAGGGCAGCGGCTCCGACCTGGCGGACATCACCGAGCGCGGCTTCGCCGGCCTCAAGTTGGACGAAGTCTTGCCCTTGTTCGACCGAGAATCGATGAGCGACGAGGCCATGGTGGCGTATCTCGACCGCACCAGCTTCGAGCCGGGCCGCCCGCGCCAGTCGATCGAGACCCTGCTGCACGCCTTCGTACCGGCGCCGCACGTCGATCACACCCACCCGGACGCCATCATCGCCCTCGCCTGCGCGCCGGACGGCGAACGGATCATGGCGGAGATCTACGGAGCGCGCGCCGCCTGGGTGCCCTACATCCGGCCCGGCTTCACCCTCGCCCAGCAGATCGGCGCGGCGGTGCGTAACAACCCGGCGCTGAAATGTGTGGTGATGGGCAAGCACGGCCTGGTCACCTGGGGCGAGACGTCCCACCAGTGTTATGCAAACACCCTGCGCATCATCGGCGAGGCGGAGGACTATATCGCCGCCCGCGTCGGTGCCGAGCCGTTCGGACCGACCCTCGTGCCGGATTTGCCGCCGGACGAGCGCGGCGCACTCTGCGCCCAACTGTTGCCCGTCATCCGCGGCGCCGTAAGCGCCGAGCGCCGGGCCATCCTCTGCTTCGACGACGCGCCGGACGTCTTGGAGTTCGTCGGCAGCCAGGACGGGCAGGCGCTGGCTCAGGCCGGCGCCGCCTGCCCCGACCACCTCGTGCACACCAAGCGCCTGCCGCTGTGGATCGACCGCCAGCCGGGCGACAGCGTGGAAACGCTGATCGAGCGCACCCGAGCGGCCATTGTCGACTACGCCGCCGCCTACCAGGCCTACTTCGAGGCCCATCGGGGGCCGACCGACAAGTCCTTCCCGGCCGCGCCGCGCGTCATCCTCATCCCCGGGCTGGGCATGGTGACGAGCGGTCCCGACGCCCAGAGCGCCGACGTGACGCGCCAGCTCTACCATCGCGCCATCGCCGTGATGCGGGGCGCCCGCGCCCTCGGCGGCTTCGCCACCCTCTCGCCCGCCGAGTCCTTCGCCGTGGAATACTGGCCGCTGGAGCTCTACAAGCTCTCCCTGAAGCCGGCGCCGCGGGCACTGCATGGCCGCGTCGCCCTGGTCACCGGCGCCGCCTCCGGCATCGGCCGGGCGATCGCTCGCCGGCTGGCCCTCGACGGCGCCCACGTGGTGATCGCCGACCTGAACCTGACCGGCGCGGAAACCGTCGCCGCCGAGCTGCGCCAGCGTTTCGGCCTGGGCCGCGGCCTGGCCCTCCCTTGCGACGTGACCTCAGAGGCGGCCGTCGCCGAAGCCTTCCGGAGCACGGTGATGGCCTACGGCGGCGTGGACATCGTCGTCAACAACGCCGGCATCGCCACCAGCGCGCCGATCGAGGAGACGACGCTGGCGCTGTGGGAGCGCAACCAGTCCGTCCTCGCCACCGGCTACTTCCTGGTGGCCCGCGAGGCCTTCCGTCTCTGCCGGGCGCAAGGGATCGGCGGCAGCATCGTCTTCATCGCTTCCAAAAATGCCGTCGCCGCCGGCCGCAACGCCTCCGCCTACAGCGCCGCCAAGGCGGCGGAGCTCCACCTGGCGCGCTGCCTGGCCGAAGAGGGAGGATCGGCGGGCATCCGCGTCAACTCCGTGCTGCCCGACGCCGTCCTGTCCGGCTCCAGCATCTGGGACGGCCGCTGGCGGGCGGAGCGCGCCGCCACCTACGGCATCGCCCCGGAGCAACTGGAAGAGCACTACCGCGCCCGGACCACGCTCCGCGTCAACATCTTCCCGGAAGACATCGCGGAGGCGGTCTGCTTCTTCGCCACCGACAGCGCCAGCAAGACCACCGGCGGCGTACTCACCGTCGACGGCGGTGTGCCGACGGCCTACGTGCGGTAACAGCCGTGCCAACGGCCGGTCCGGTCCGAGCGAACAACCATCTTGGCCAATTCCACAACGTCGTGGGGGAACGTCATGCTCTGACCGGAGCATGGCGTCTCCATACCCGAACGCCCCACGAGGGGCGTGGCGACGGATACGCAGGCTGGAGGGTCGAATGAGCGCCGGCGACGATCAGATCGCGAGACTTTTGAGACGCGTCGACATGGCGTGGGCAGCGCTTAAGGAGCCATACGCCGGTTTGCCGGACGCCCGGCTCATGGAGCCTGGGGTCGTGGGCGACTGGTCAGTGAAGGACATCCTTGCCCACGTGACCACCTGGGAGGAGGAGGCGTTGCAGCACTTGCCCATGATCATCGCGGGCGGCCGTCCGCCGCGGTACGTCACGTTCGGTGGCATCGACGCCTTCAATGCGCACATGGCCGAGCAGAAACGGGAGATCACACTCTCCGATATTCTCAGGCGCCTGGATGAAACGCACGGCCGGCTTCTCGACTTCATCCGGAACGCCCCCGCTGGCCAATTCACGCGCGAATCGCGTGCCCGGCGTCGCCTCCGGCTCGACACGTATGGTCATTACCCGAAGCACGCCGAGGCGATACGGGACTGGCGGCAACGGCGGTCGGCCCCGTAAGCGGAGCCGGACCAGCCACTCCGCCAGCCGGGAGGTATCGTCCGTCGGTCGCATCCTTCCGGTATGGAGGGGCGATATAGTCTTACATCGGGACAGCACGGCCGCTGCGACAAGGAGACGCCATGCAAAGCCGGATTGACGAAACGACGATGAACGAGCGACGCGCGGCCGAGGGGCGTACGGCGCACGAGAGGGCAGATGCGCCATCGATCCTCGTCACTGGCGGCACGGGCACGCTCGGACGTCTCGTCGTCTCGCTGCTGAGAGACGCGGACTGTACGGTGCGGGTGCTCAGCAGACGCAGCCAGGGGGACGGTGAGGGTATCGAGTTCGTTACCGGTGACCTGGCGACGGGCGAAGGGATCGAAGGCGCCGCGGAGGGGACCGAGATCGTCGTGCATCTAGCGGGCAGCAACAAAGGCGACGAGCAAAAGGCCTCGAACCTGGTCCGGGAGGCGTCGCGGGCCGGGGTGCGCCACCTGGTGTACATCTCGGTCGTGGGCGCCGACCGGATCCCCGTCACCAGCAGCGTCGACCGCGCGATGTTCGGCTACTTCGCGTCCAAGCTTGGCGCGGAGCGGGTCGTGGCCGGCTCCGGCCTGCCCTGGACGACCCTGCGCGCCACCCAGTTCTACGAACTCGCCTTGCTGACGGCGCAGCAGATGGCCAGGCTGCCGGTGATACCGGTCCCGGCCGGGTTCCGGTTCCAGCCGGTCGACGCTGGGGAGGTGGCGGCCCGGCTCGTGGAGCTGGCGCTTGGCTCGCCGGCGGGGCTGGCGCCCGACATCGCCGGGCCGCGGGTGTACGGGATGGCCGAACTGCTCCGCGGCTACCTGCGCGCCCGCCACCTGCACCGGCTGCTGGTGCCGGTCCCGTTCCCCGGCCAGGCCGCCGGCGCCGTCCGGGCCGGCGCAAACCTGGCCCCGGATCGGGCGGTGGGCCGACGAACCTGGGAGGAGTTCCTGGCCGAGCATGCGCGGGCCCCAAGCGACAGCAGGTCCAGGGCCGCCTCCGGCAATTAGGTGTCCGCCTTGCTCAACCCGGGTCGCATCGTAGTAGTACACTCGTCGGCATAGCCCCACCAGCACCTGCAAGCCCAAGAAGAGCAAGCCCCGATGCCGTCGGTCGCGGACGCCTACCGCATCCATGCGCTGATCGACCAACTCTACGTCGCCGGCAAGAGCGAGCCGTTCGTGACCTTCGATTACTCGCTTGTCTGACGCCTCCCTATTTCGTGTAGTACAGCGTCAGGAAGTAGCAGGCGTAGGCGGCTATGTAGCTCCCGTCCATCTGCGCCGAGTTGCCACCATCCTTGAAGCCGGACATGACGAAGAAATAGCCCCCCAAGGCTGCCGACAGCATCGCCAGAAGGCCGAGCGTCGCCCACACCCGCACGCCCAGTGACCTCGAAGTCGCGAAGGAGCGCACAAACACGGCAATGGCGAGCACAACCAGGGCGACACCTTCGTAGGTATGCCACACGAGAAGGAACGGCGGTGAGAGGCTGGTGACCGCGGAGAGAAAGCCGCTGAGCGTGGGCGCAGGCGGAGTCACGCCGTTCGGCGGCGCAATGAAGATGTTGACAGTATCGCCAAACCAGCCCTGCGCCGTAAGGATCACCAGGGTGGCGACGACGAGCGCCCGCAAGCCGCGCATCCCGGCCGGCCGTCCCGCCTTGGCTTGCATGTGGCAGCGCCTCCGTGGCGCATCAAACCGGTCCAGAACGATCTCGGTGCGGCGTCACTGTAGCATGCAGGCGGTCCTTCAGACGACGCTGCCTCACGGCAGCAAACAGCACAACGGCAGTTAGGCCGAACGCCCTGTCGGCAACAGCCGAAGTGCCGTCACATGCCGTGGGCGAAGCAAGCCGAAATGCCGGTGGTCAAGCGTCGCCAGCTTGGGTTCTCCCAGGCGCTCCGTCACCGCAAACACAGCGGCATCGACAAAGCCAATGTCCGAATCCGCGTAGCGGTCGCAGACGTCTCGTATGCGTAGGTAGTCCTCGGGCCGCAGTTCCTCCACCGTGAACGCGCCTCGGGCAATTTCATCCAGCAGCGCCACCATTACGCCCGCGTACAAACGGAGGCGTATCCAGTAATCGACCTCTACGAGCACCGGCGCTGGTATCACCAGCAATTCATCCGTCTCTTCGATCATCCCGCGACAGCGTTGATAGTCCGCGTCATGGCGATCGAGCGCCGCATAGAGCGGCCCGGTGTCGAGGATCAGCGCCATGATGGCGGGATGGGCGGCTCCTCCCCGGCCCGCCGTGCCGTATCCGTATGACCAGAGTCGCCTATCCCGAGGATCTTCGGGCGAGGCCGGTAGCGGCGTGCCTGCTCCTCTGCCGCTTCGCGAAGCAATGCAGCCATCGACGTGCCGCGTTCGGCGGCGATCTGCCGGAGTCGTTGCGCCAGGTCCTCCGGGAGCATGATGGTGGTGCGTTGCATGCCATAATGATAGCATGGCATAGTCACCCACCCCAATATTGTGACGAGGAGGGACGTTGGTGTGCCGAGTGCTCTGAGCGCCGACGATACGGCGCAATTGCTGGCAACAGTCTCTGTAGTCGCCGAACGCTTGCTGACGGAAGCACTCGGCGGCCGGGTCCGGCTGGGCCAGGGCCAATTGCTCGGCGGGGCAGGCCGCAGAAAGCCGACGATTCGCTATCCGCTGCTCGACGCGCCCAACCAAGCACCGCCGAGCGTGATCGTGAAGTGCGTGCCAGGCTACCGCCAGCACTTTGACGCCACGGATTCGGACGCCGCGAGCCTCGCTCGGGGCTTCGGCAACGAGTGGGCGGGTCTGCACTTCCTGGACGGCGCCGTGCGCGCGAGCGGACAGCCGCCGCTGAGCCCGCGATGCTTCGGCGGCGACCACGCCGCGGGGCTGGTGGTGTTCGAAGATCTGGGCGATGGCGAGTGCCTGGCCGACCTGCTACAAGGGAACGATCCCACGCGGGCAGAGACCTGTCTGCTCGCCTATGCCGCCACGTTGGGGCGCATGCACGCGGCGACGATCGGCCGGGGCCGGGAATATCGATCTCTGCGCCACGCCCTCGGTATCGGCTCCGGGTCGCCGAGCACGGGCCCGACATCCGGGGAATTCATCGATACGGGTTGGATCAACGAGGAAACGGACTGGCAAAAAGACAGCGAGGAGTTCAGGAATTGCTGCGCCGGTGTTGGCGTGGAGCTGCCGGCGGCGTTCGCCGGGAGCGTGCGCGAGGTCGCCACGGCCTTGAACCGCCCGGGACCGTTTCTGGCCTTCACCCCTCGCGATAGCTGCCCCGACAACCACCGCTTTATCGACGGTCAGGTTCGGCTCTTCGATTTTGAGGGCAGCACCTTCCGCCACGCCTTCCTCGACGCCGCCTACGCTCGCGCGCCCTTCCCCACCTGCTGGTGCGTCAACCGCCTGCCCGAGGTGTTGGTACCACGCTTCGAGGCAACGTATCGGACCGAACTCGTCAAGGGCTGTCCAGAGGCCGCCGACGACACGATCTTTGGACAGGCGCTGGTCACGGCGTGTGCCTTCTGGACGATCACGACGATCGCCTGGAGCCTGCCTCGCGTGCTTGACGAGGATAGCAACTGGGGCATCGCCACGGTGCGCCAGCGCGTCCTGTTGCGCCTGGAGACGCTGGCCGCGGCGACGGAGCTATTCGGCTATCTGGAGCCGCTCGGTGCGGTGGCCAGGCAGTTGCGGTCGGGACTCGGCACGCTCTGGCCAGTGGACGAGATGCCATTGTATCCCGCTTTCCGAGCAAGCGACTGCTGACATTGGAGGGGGTGACGTAGTGCCGGTAGACAACGTAGACGTCGAGGCGCACCGCCAGGACATCATCCTGATCGGGCCCATTGGGGCTGGCAAGAGCACGATAGGGAAGCTGCTGGCCGAACGGCTGGGCATCCCGCAGGTGGCGATGGACAACGTCCGTTTCGGCTACTACAAGGAGATCGGCTACGACGAGGCGCTCGCCGACGAGCTCGGACGGCAGGAAGGCTTCGCGGCAAAGTATCGGTATTGGAAGCCCTTCGAGATCTATGCCGTTGAGCGTGTGCTCAGCGAACATCACGACTGCGTCACTGACTTTGGCGGCGGACACTCGGTGTACGAGGACGATGCCCTGTTCGAGCGGGCACGGCGCGCCCTGGCGCCCTACGCCAACGTGGTACTGCTCCTCCCGTCACCCGACCTCGACGAGTCGGTCCGCGTGCTCCGTGAGCGCCGCGGTGGGCCGATCATCGACCACGGACTGGATTTCGACGAGCATTTCGTCAAGCATCACTCGAACCGTGATCTCGCCACGCTGACCGTGTATACCAAGGACCAGACACCTGACCAGACCTGCGACGAGATCCTGCGCCGGTTGCGAACGACGCCAACCGACACACCCCGTCGGCCCACCGCTCCATAGCCCTGGCGCTCCACCGGTCGCCTGGTGCCTTGTACTACTATGGGGGTGAACGGGTGCGGGCGCGGATTGCCGAGCGCCTGGGCGGATGTGGCAGCACAAGGGAGACAGCGTGGCGCTAAAGGTTGGGGTGGTGGGCCTGCGTGGTATCGGCAATCAGCACCTGGAGGTGCATGCCAATGACCCGCTCGCGGAGCTGGTCGCCGTCTGCGATCTCGTCAAGGAGCGG
>JAICXR010000254.1 GCA_025980355.1 Chloroflexota bacterium
GGAATCAGGACCAGGGCGGTGAGGATGTTGCGTCCTGGGACGTTGGTCGCCAGGATCAACGCCACCAGCAGGCCGAGCCAGAACTTGATGAAGACGGCGCTGACCGCGAACTCCAGCGTCACCTTGATCGAATTGCGGTATTCCTGATTCTGGACCAGGTTGCCGAAGTTCGCCAGGCCGACAAAAGGCCCCGTCTTGAAGCCGACGGTGCGGGTGAAGACGAGGAAGACCGCCTGCAGCAGCGGCCAGCCGACGACGCCGAACAGCAGGATGACCATCGGCAGCATGAATGGCAAGGCGGTTTTCCAGTCGGCCCCGAAGGTCCGGCCGGCCCACGATCCTCGACGGGCCGGTCGCGCCGCGACGACCGCCTTGGCGCGTGGGGTGGCGGTTTCCGTACGCAAACTCAAGGGGACGCCCTCCTTAAGCCGGATAGCGCCGGGAGGCGCCGGCTGCCTCCCGGCGTGACGACCCGTACCGGACGGTCATTGCCGGCGAGCGATGCTGCTCACTTGCCCTTCGCGCCGTACTGTTGATAGATCTGGACCGCCTCCTGGGCGGCCTGCTTCACCGAGTCGGCCGGCTTCATGCCTTGCAACACCCGTGCCGTCATCTTGGTGTAGACGTTCTGGGAGTTGACGGCGGCGGCGGCGGCGGTCGCCGGGCCCGGGTATTCGGGCACCAGGAAGGGCGGCGTGGCGAGGGCGGACGGCTGGACCTGCTTGTCGATGGGGATGGCCTGGATGACGGGGTCGCTCCAACCGGACTGGTAGGCCGGCGTGCAGTAGCCGGGTGTGTATTTCCAGGTCGCTTTCTGGGCCACGGGGTCGAGCATATAGCGGATGAAGTCCTTCGACGCGTCGACGTTCTTCGCGCCTTTGAAGATCCAGAACTCGTTGCCGTCCTGTCCCATCAGCCGCAGGCCCGTCGGCCCCACCGGCTGGGGCAGGAAATCGGTATCGTCCTGCAAGGTCTTCCCCTCCTGCACGGACTGCGCGTAGAGGGTGCCGCCGTTCTGGGTATAGCCGATCTTGCTGGCGAGCCAGGCTTCGTTGTTGCCGGTGTCCGTCCAGCCGTTGACGCCGGGCGGCAGCATGTTCTTCCACTTCGGGTTGGTATAGATGTCGGTGATCCAGGTGACGGCGTTGACCGTCTCCGGCGAATCCAGCGTGACGATTTGCCCCGTCTTGTCGGCGAGCGTGCTGCCATACATGGCGCAGGTGACCTGCACGAAATGCTCGCCGTCGCCGCTGGTATTGATCGTGATGCCCCAGCCGTAGCGCTGCTTGCTCGGGTCGGAGATCTTCATCAGGGTGTCGGGCAGCCCCTGCAGGGTGTCGGTCGACTTGACCGGGTCGAGGCCGGCATCGGAGAACCAGCTCTTGCGGGCGAAGTAGGCGGTGCCGACGCGCGTGAACCAGGGGACGCCATACCAGACGCCGTCGATCTGGGTGGTGTATTGAATCCCCGGCGTCGGCGCCCCGTACTTGGCGATCATCTCCTTGGCGACGTCGTCCACCGGCTGGATCAGGTCGAGGAACTTCCACTGGTAGCCGTTCTCGTTGTTGCCCATCATGTCCGGCGGCGTGCCGGCGTTGATGGCGGCGGCCAGCTTTTGCTCCAGCTGGCCGCCGGCGGCAAAGCCGGCGACGTAGGAGACGTCGAGCTTCCAACCCTGGAACTTGGCGAAGTCGGTGATGCCTTTCCGGACGTAGGCATTGAACTCCGGGTTGAAGTCCTGGTTCTGCAGCACAGTCCAGGTCCCATTGAGCTTGGCGGCCGACTTCGTCGGCTGCGGCAGGGCCGCGGTGACCGGGACGAACGTCGGCGTCGCCGCCGGGGCCGACGCTGCGCTGCTGGCGGCCGCGGCGCTACTAGCCGCGCTGGACGTCGCGGCCGTACTGCCACTGGCCGAGGCGGTCGTGCTCGCCGTGCCGGCGCTGCTGGCCGAAGCCGTCGTCGCGGCGGACGTGGTGGCGGCGCTGCCGGCCGTGGTCGTCGCAGGGGCGCTGGTGGTGGTCGCGGCCGAGCTGGTCGCCGCCGTGGTCGGGGCGGACGAACTGGTGCTCGCGGTGCCGGCGGAAACGGTGCCGCTGCTCGTGGACGCGGTGCTGGCGTTGCCGCACGCCGCCAGGAGGGGTACGGCCGCCGCCAGCAGGCTGGCCCTGAGGATTGATCTCCGCGTCATCGAAGGGTTAGATTCCACGTCAACCTCCTGAAGCGATCCGGCCGCCCCACGCCCGAGTACGGCTGCGTCACTGCCTACCGCGTCACGCATCGGCAATGCCGCCGACCGCGCATCGCCACCCGGAGCCGGAGCCTGCGCGCCTTGCCGGGCGATACAGCCCACCGAGCGCGGCGAGGGTCATGCGACGTTGGTAGCCGCCCCCGCCGAGGCGGGTTACAGCCAGGATAGCACACGCACATTTCGGGCCGATGCTGATGCGGTACAATGCTGCCTATGCGGGAGTAACTCAGTCTGGTAGAGTTCCTGCCTTCCAAGCAGGCTGTCGTGGGTTCGAGTCCCATCTCCCGCTCCGATCCTGTGGAGGTCGTCACCATGGGCGGACTGCCCAACGGCCCTACCCTCCCGTGATTGCGCTCGTGCGTGATCGCTCCGCCGACGTACAGACGCTCTGCGCGCAGTACGGCGTTCGGCGCCTATCGCTATTCGGCTCCGCCGCCCGGGGAAACGATTTCGATCCCCAGAGGAGCGACCTCGACTTCCTCGTGGAGTTCGCCCCACTCCCCACCGGCCGGCGGGCCGACCGCTACTTCGGCCTCCTGGCGGACCTGGAGCAACTCTTCCGCCGGCCGGTAGACCTGCTGGACGTTGCCGCGCTCCGCAACCCGTATCTGGAACGGGCGGTCGCCGCAGGCGAGGAAGTCCTCTATGCCGCAGCGTGACGTTCGGTTGTACCTCCACGATATCGCCCAGGCCGCCCGCCTGCTGGCCGCGTTCACGGACGGGAAGGCGTGGAGCGACTACCAAGCCGACGCGTTATTGCGCTCGGGTGTCGAGCGCCAGTTCGAGATCATCGGCGAAGCGCTGAGCCAAGCCTGTCGCGTCGATCCCGGGTTGGCCGATCAGATCAGCCACTGTCGTCAGATCATCGCCTTCCGTAACCGCCTCATCCACGGCTATGCGAGCATCGCGGACGAAGTCGTGTGGAATATTCTTGAGGCGTATCTGCCTTCCTTGACGATGGAAGTCGCTACCTTGTTGGCCGGAGAGACGAGACCGCCGTGATCCTATGTCTGCTAGTGGTCAAAACCTAACGTCGCCGCGGACAGTTCGTGCTCTATCCGCCAAGTTCCCTTATTCTTTCCAGGGAGCTTGTTGCCGAAGGCGAGTAGCGGGCGGTGTTCTGCGGGTTCCGGGTGACGAGTAGCCTGAGACGACCGTCGTGGTGCGTCCTGGCGATGGGTCGCTGCTGGCGGTGACGTGTCGCGCGGCAAGGGCCAATGGCACCGGCCTCCAGGCGCTGGGCACGCTGGGCAGGCACGTGCAGACGTAGAACGTTACGGGCGACCAGCCTTTTGGTGTTGGAGGCGATGTTGGCACCCAGCGCTTCGGTCTGGACGTTGGCCCAGCCGCTACAGAGGGCGCGGCACAGCCCGGGGCGCTCTTTCAGCTCCGCCATCGTCGACCCTGCCCAGCACTTGCGGCGCCGGATACTGGCTTTCGCGGGCCTGATCTGGACGTACGCTCGCACGCGTTCGCCCAACCCGCGATCGTTCGGTCGGCTGACGGTCCGCGACCTGGCGTCGCCGCAGCACGATTCCTTACCCTCGCGCTTCTCGCCTTCGCCGCCCGGCAAAAGGCCGCCGCCATCGCCCGCCGCCCAGCCCGGCAGATGTCGCCACCTGGCAGGGCACGGGCTATCAGGGCGGCAAGGGTGCCCGTGGCATCCGTATCCTGGCGCCGATGCCCTGGCGCAAGGAGAAGCAAGATGGCAGCATCGAGGAGGAGGTGCCGGTGCTGACCCGGCCGATGGCCGCCAGCGCCCAGGGCTACTACGAGCCGGCCACCGGCATCATCGCCATCCGGCCCGGCCTGGACAGCCACAGCCGCCTGCTGGTGCTCTTCCAAGAGTGGGCCCACCGCCTGCTGCACCCCACCGGCATCCAGGAGCATCGGGCGCAGCGGGAGTGGCAGGCGGAGGCGACGGCGTATGTCGTGGCCCAGCACTTCGGGCTGGCCCACCCCTTCGCCGCCGAGTACCTCACCTCCTGGCAGGCGACGGCGCCGCAACTGGAGGGGCAGTTGGCGGCGGTGATGAAGGCAGCCAGCCACATCATCGGCGCGGTGGAGTGTGCGGAGGCGACCGGCACCGAGGGCCGGTGCGTTGTCGATAGTCCTCCCGTGGAGGAGGAGCCACCGGCGGATCCGGCGCCCACGGCCGCCAGCGAGGGAGAGGTCATGGTCCTGACGGCGGAGATGATCGACGGCACGCTCATCGCGGAGGAGGTCGACGGCTTCGACGCCTTTATCGAGATGGTGCTGTCCTACCGGCGGGACCCGGACGTTAACACGCTCACTTGGCAGGCTGGAAGGGAGGTTCGGATCGCTGCCTGAACGGTTGGGGAGGAGTCCGTTCTCAGATGGCTCTTCCCCGTCCTACCCTTTTCGGAAAGTCGGGTGCACGGAGGTGGGCAGGATAGCGATCCCGAAACGCAATTGACACCGAATTCCTTCACTTACAGCTCTTGTCCATCAAATCTTTCTGGGCTTGCCCAACGATGCTTACAACCGTGGCCATGTCCAATGTGGGGCTGCCGCCTTGGTAGACAACCGCCAGCTGTTGGGCCACAACGTCACCGAGTTGCTTGCTTGCCGCCATATCGCCCTGCATTAGGGACAAGCGGCCGAGGTTCTCATCACTCCCGGCTACGAATCCATCGGTACCGAAAAGGCTGGCTCCCATGAGTGCGCCGCCGAAAAGGCCCCTGTCGAAAGTCGCCATACTGGCCGCACAGCCGAGGGGACGAAGGATTGGACCGGATTGCGGCAGCGCCTTTTGAATCGCGTTCGTCTGGTCAAGTGAGGTAGAAGAGAGAGAAGTGGCGAATGAGACCAGCGCGTTGGTTTCCAAACCTGGTTCCGTACCTGCTTTGAATTGGTCGAACGCCTGCTCCATCTGTTGATATCCCTTGTCGTAGTCTCCGGGCTTGCCCATAGCAGCCAGAAGCTGAACGTCGCCGGGTCTCACGGGCAGGGCAGCGCGTGGCACGGGCGTGGCTGTCGCGGGTACGGGCGTCATGGTCGCCGGCACAGGCGTGACCGCCACCGACACAGGCGTGACTTTCACCGACACGTGTATAGCGGCCGCGGCTATCATCTTGGTCGATTGCTGCGTTGCATTTGCAACCGGTGCGCTTGTCCCTCCTTGTGAATGAAGCCCACGATCCAAAGCTATGGCCGTGAGGGCACCGCCCAGCCCCAGGAGAACCAATCCAAGTGCCGCCCCACGAGAAGCAATCCCCATCCATCGCATACGGCCGAAGATGAGCCCGTTTAGGCCGAAGAGTATTGCGAGGAAGCCACATGCCGTAATAAAGGGCCACCAGAAGTCGTGATCCCTTCGAGTGGGATTGACAGAGATCACCGTGGCGACGCCA
>JAICXR010000566.1 GCA_025980355.1 Chloroflexota bacterium
GTCTACCGTGCGGGGACCTCGTGCAATGTGGCGGCCTACCCGGCGACGGAAATCGAGCCGACCGGCGCCGGCGACGTCTTCGCCAGCGCGTTCTTCCTGCGCTACGCGGAAACGAAGGACCCCTGCCTGGCGGCGGACTGGGCGAACTGCGTCGCCTCCTTTTGCGTCGAGGGCCCCGGTACGAGCGCCATCCCAACGCTGGAACGGGTGCGGGAGCGGTTCGGACCGGGCCGGGGATAAGCTCAGGCCCCGTCCGCGGCGCGCTTCTCCTTCAAATACTGGTCCGCCGCCGCCTTCAGGGTGCCGAGGCCGAGGGTGGCGCAGCGGGCGCGGGAGACGACGACTTCGCGGCCCATCTGATCGATGAATGCCTCGTAGTCCATCTCCTCGACTTCCTTGGGCGTCTTGCCGATGGCAATCTCGGTGAGCATGGAGGCGCCGGCCTGACTTATCGTGCAGCCCCGGCCGTCGAAACTGACCTCAGAGATGCGGCCGGCGGGGTCGACCCGCATGTACATGGTGACGATGTCGCCGCAGCCGGGGTTCCCGCCCTCGGCCTTGCTGTCCGCCGGGTCCAGCACCCCCTTGTGGCGAGGGTGCTGGTAGTGGTCGAGAATATCCTCGACGTAGTCTTCGCGATCCATTGCCTACTCCGCGCGATGAGCGCCCAGATTAGCGTTCAATCGGGACGTCGACCAGCGAACCCCACTCGGTCCAGGAGCCGTCGTAGTTCTTCACATCGTTATACCCGAGGAGGTAATGCAGGACAAACCAGGTGTGGGAGGAACGCTCGCCGATCCGGCAGTAGGCGATGGTGGGGTCGTTCGGGCGCACGCCTTTGCCCTCGTACAGGGTCTTCAGTTCGTCGGCCGACTTGAATGTGCCATCGGCGTTGGCCGCCATCGACCATGGAATGCTCTTGGCGGTGGGGACGTGGCCGCCGCGCATGGCCCCCTCCTGGGGATAGTTGGCCATATGCAACGCCTCGCCACTGTATTCGGCGGGCGAGCGCACGTCGATAATGTTCTTCTTGTTGATCGCCGCCAGCACTTCGTCGCGGCGGGCACGCACGCTGGCGTCGGCATCCTTGGCCTTGTACGTGGCTTGGGGATAGGTCGGCACCTCTTTCGTCAGGGGCCGCCCCTCGGCCTCCCACTTCTGGCGGCCGCCGTCCATCACCTTCAGTTTGCTTTCGGCGTGGCCGTAATAGCGGAACAGCCAGAGGCTATAGATAGCGAACCAGTTGCTGCGGTCGCCATAGAACACCACCGTGGTGTCGTTGCTGATGCCGCGCTGGGCGCACAGCTTCTCGAACCCCTCTTTGTCGACGAAGTCACGGCGTAGGGGGTGCTGCAGGTCGGTGTGCCAGTCGATCTTCACGGCGCCGGGAATATGCCCGACCTCGTACAGCATCACGTCCTCGTCCGACTCCGCAATGCGGATGGATGCATCGGTCAGATGGTCGGCGACCCACTGGGTCGTCACCAGCATCTCGGGGTGCGCGTATTCGGCCAATTTCTCTTCCTCTCCGTGGAGCAGGGGCGATCCCACGCCATTCGCCGCCTTCGGTAGCGTTCCTTCACGCGGCAGTCTACCACCGGCTCATAGTATACATGCTTGATCGAACAAGTCAACATTACCGCCTGCCCGCAGAGCGGGCGTCAGCCTGCGTCGCTGGTGGGCGCAGCGGGGCGCATCGAAAGGTCTCGACGGCGGTCGGCGGCGCCGGCGCCGGCGCCGCTGCTGTTGCCTGCCGGGCGCAATGAATGGAACATCCGTTCGCTATAATGGGCCGCGGCACGGCGTTCAGCGCGGAGAGTGGGCGGGACGATGTACGCGGAGTTACACCTCCACACCAACTACAGCTTCCTGGATGGCGCTTCCCACCCGGACGACCTGGTGGCGCGCGCGGCGGCGCTGGGGCTGCCCGCCCTGGCGATCAC
>JAICXR010000066.1 GCA_025980355.1 Chloroflexota bacterium
GCCTGTCGCCCGGTGCCGGCGGCCAGCGCCCGGGCCACGGCGGACACGACCGCCGTGGCCCGATTGCGAGCGGCGGGCGCCGTCATCATCGGCACGACCGGAGCGTACGAATGCGGGCGGCGAGAGGTTGCCCCGCGATGTCGGAACCCCTGGGACCCCGGTCGCCTGGCGGGCGGCGGCGCGGCCGCCGCCGTGGCGACCGGCATGGCACTCGCGGCATTCGACACCGATACCGGCATGTCGGCTGCGCTCTGCGGCGTCGTGGGTTTCCGTCCAACTCGTGGACTCGTCTCTGTCGGTGGTGGCCTCACGCGCTCCCGGAGCACAGTCGGCCTCGCCACGCTGACGAAGAACGTCGAGGATGCCGCGCTGATGCTGGACGTGCTCGTCGGACGAGGAGAGAAGACCGGCGGCAGTGATGCACCGGGACGGGCCAGCTTCCGGGCCGCGGCTGGCGCAGCCGTGCTCGGCCTGCGCATCGGGGTCCCGGTCGCCGGTTTGGGGCGCGTGCACTGGGCCGTGGCCCGTGCTTTCGCTGATGCCGTCGCGCTGTTCCGGGATCTCGGCATCACGATTGTAGAAGTCGATGAGCCGGCTGCCGGCGACTTTGCCGACGCCAACCGGTCCTATCTTGCTCGGTTGTCGCGTGCCCCTTCGGACATCGACGAGCCACTCGACGGGCATGGGACAGGGCCAGGCGTGGCGTTCCTACAGACACGACGCTTCCGGGCGACCCTGCGGCAGCGGATGCTGCGCCTCTTCGGATCCGTGGACCTGCTGGCCCTGCCGACGAGTAAGGTCCCCGCTCCCCGGCCCGAGGAGAGTGACGGCCTCCTGCTGCTCCTGCACGAGAACTGCGTGCCGTGGAGCCTACTCGGTTTCCCGGCCATCTCCCTGCCTTGCGGGGCGGCCCCCGGCAACCTGCCGCTCGGGCTCGAGCTGGTCGCCGCTCCCCATAACGATGCTTTGCTCGTCGCCGTCGGGTCGGCCTTCGAGACGGCGGCGGCGGTGTCGTATGTATAGGCCCCGCCGCCTGGCGCTCCGCGGGCCACCCGCCGCGGGCATACCGCCCGTCGCGTAGTCGGGCAAGGCACTTCGATGGACGTGTTCGGATGAGGAGGAAACCGGCAACATGGAACAAATGACGATCGCAGTCAATCCCGCCCAGCAAGTAGAGGCGGCGAATATGGAGGCGCTGAAGCGTCTGAACGAGGCGCGGCCGGTCCTGGTCGACGTTGTCCCTGCGCGCGACGTGATCCCGGGCATGGGCGAGCGCATGGTGCTCCACTCCGGACCGCCCTTGAGTTGGCAGCGGATGTGTGGCGCCCAGCGCGGCGCGGTCATCGGCATGGTCCTCTTCGAGGGGTGGGCACAATCACCGGCGGAGGCCGTGGCGATGGTCGAGGCGGGCGATGTCGCACTCGACGCCAATCACGAGCATCAGGCCGTCGGTCCGATGGCGGGGACGATTTCGCCCTCCATGCCGGTCTGGGTGGTCGAGGACCGTGCTCACGGTACGCGGGCGTTCTGCCGGGTATTGGAGCAGTCTCAGCAATTCGGCGCGTACAGTGATGCGGCGTTGGCGCCGCTGCGTTCCTGGCGCGATATCCGGGGCCCGGCGCTTGGGACAGCCCTCCGGCATTCCGGCGGTGTTGACGTCGCGCCTCTCCTCGCCCGTGCCATCGAGATGGGCGACGAGTTGCATAACCGGCCGAACGCGGCGACGGCCATGCTTGGCGTCGAGATGGGTCGGCGGATGCTGCGGGCCGGGGTCCCGGCCGGCACGGCGGCGGACACGCTCGATCTCTTCTTCTACAATCCGTACACGGCGCTGGCCGCTTCCATGGCGGCGGCCAAGGCAATGGCTGACAGCCTTCGCGATCTCGAGTACAGCACGGTCGTGCGCGTGATGGCCCGCAACGGCGTTGAGTTCGGGATTAAGGTGGCGGGGTTAGGGGACCAGTGGTTCGTTGCCCCGGCGCCCAGAATCGACGGGGTCTACCTGCCCGGATTCAGCGCGGAGGACGCCAACCTGGACATGGGCGACTCGGCAATCACCGAAACGGTCGGCTGGGGCGGTTCCGTGATCGCCGGCGCTCCGGGCATCCTCAGCCTCGTGGGGGGGACGCCCGCACAGGCCGCTCAGTGGACGCGAGAAAACGCTTCGATTTCGCTGGGGAAGAGCGCCGTTTACCGGATTCCGGCACTCGGGCTGGAGGGGGCGCCGATCGGCATTGACATTCGTAAGGTGGTGCAGAGCGGCCGCACACCGGTGATCGATTCGGCCATTGCGCATAAAGAACCGGGCGTGGGGATGATCGGCTCCGGTATCGTGCGCGCGCCATTGGCATGCTTCGAGCAGGCGCTCAAAGCGTACGAACGGCGATACGGCGCGAGCGAGCGGGACCGATAACGGACGGTGGGGTGGCTGGCCACCCCACCGAAGCCGCAGCCATCCGACCTTCCATGCCCGACTCCTCCGTGAGCGCATGACGGAACTGGTAACGCCAGCAGGTGCTTGATGTTCTCATGCCGGAACCATTGTGGAGCCTCGGCGCTTCGGCTTGCTCCGACGTCCAACATCGCAATGGAAGCAGGCTCTGTATCAATGTTTCAATGTTACCCTCCCCCCGTTCACATCTAATTCATTGTCTCTTGGTTATATGGCGCAGTGATTGTCGAAATCACCGCCGTCACTAGCCATGTCGTGTACGTTCAGCCGTCTAATATCGCGATGGGCGGGATGATTGTATGCCGTCCGCACGCATTGAGAGGATCACGACGTTGCACACTTTCTCGATCTGGAACCGGCTCGCCATCATCATGACGATAGTGGGGACATGCGCGGCACTCTTCCCTATGGCTGCGGCGGCCGATGGAGTGACGACCGTCATCGAAAACGGTGCGAACGTCAACGTCTACCAAATCGTGGTCGTCCAGAACAGTACCAACACGACGGTCAACGTGAATAACGTTGTGCAGGTATGCCAGCAGGCCGGTAGTTGCAACATCACCCAAATCGGCAATGGGGCGGCGGGCGGACAGACCGGAACGTCGGGGCAGAGCGGGGGTACGGCCGATCCGTATCCATCAGGGTCGGCTGGTGGAGCCGCCGATCCGCCGGCACAGACCGCCACCGACCCGGCCGTACCTGGCCCGGGCCGGATCAACGGTAATGTAATCGACGCAGCCAGCGGAAAGCCGGTGGCGGGTGCCACGATCGTCCTGGCGGACACCGCCTTGTCACAGACCTCCCCGGATGGCGGATTCGCCTTTTCCTGGCTGTCGATCACCAGCGGCTATGGCGGGAGCAACCAGTACATCGTCCGACTGGTCAGCCCGCCACCCGGCTATACCGTGGTCGGCGCGAACCAGCAATTAGTGGCGGTCCAATCCGGTCGGGACGCCTGGGTCACCTTCCAGGTCCAATGGGCAGGGACGTGGACCCAGGTGCTGCTGAAGAGCACGACGGTGTGGAGTGCGTCGAACGCCCAAGCGGTGGCTGTCGAGACGGTCCCGCAGTGGGCCTATCTACGCGTCGATGCCCCAATGAATGGCGATCTCCTGCTGGTCTTTGATCCCCGCACGAACAAGACAGGATACGTCGATCGCGCCGCCGTCGGACCCAGCGGCGCTCCGCCCGTTTCCAAGTGACCCGAGGGCTGCATGGGCGTGGAGGTCACAGAACGCTCATGCAGTCGTCCGCCGATGAATCGCCGCCTGGTAGGCGCGCCAGCCCCCAAAGCCGGTGATGTCGGGATAGCGGCTGGCTTCGACAGCCGAGAACAACACCCCTTCCGTGGTTCGACCATCGGCGAGTTTGACTGGTCCAAAGTACAGGCCAGGGGGCTCCGTGGCCAGGATGTGGGCCCGCTGCTGGGCTGTCACGGCATAGAGCTCGCCGGCGATGCTGGACCCGTCCGCTGCCCAGTACATCCCTGGATGTACATCGTCGATGCTGTGCAACCGGTACGACGGCGCAGTCCGGGTTTCTCCCAGGAAGGTGGCATCACCGAGATTGGCGTGCAGGGCCAGGCCTTGCATCAGGGTGCCGTTCACGAATAGTTCGGTGGTTGGTTCCTCGGCACTCATGTCGTCACACGCACGATCGAGCCCCCCTACGTCTGTCATAACGGCCATCATCAGGGCCGCCTGGAGCGACGACGGGCATGATACCAGCCGCCGTCGCCCGGGTCGCGGAGACGTTCCGGTCGGGAAGGACCAGGGCTCCGGCCGTGCCACCACGAAGCTGGCGGCGACACGTCGCTGGCCCCCAACTTGCAAGTCTGGCGGACCGCAGTGGCGAACGAAGGCGGGCAAGGGAGGCGGGGCATGGGCGTGCCGGGCAGGGGCAAGGTGGTCATCCTCGGCGCCGGGTTCGGCGGCGTCCACGTCGCCCAGGAGCTGGCCCGGCTCCTCCCCGAACCGTATGACGCCGAGATTATCCTGGTCGACCGGAAGAACTATTTCGTCTTTACCCCGATGCTCACGGAGGTCGTCGGCGGCGAGGTGGCGCCCCAGCACATCGTCAGCAGTATCCGCAAGCTCTCGCCCCGCGTCACTTTTGTGGAAGGGCGCGTCGACGGCGTGGACGTTGCCAATAAGCGCGTCACCCTCGCGCTCGGCGACGAGGCGACCGGTACGCCATCCGGCACGCAGACCATCGACGCCGACCATCTGGTCTTCGCCCTCGGTTCCACGACGAACTATCACGGGATCGCGGGTGTGGAAGCGCACTCCCTGAACATTAAAGACCTCAGCGATGCCGCCGCCATCCATAACAAGGCAGTGGCCTTGCTGGAACGCGCCGACGCGGAACCGGATCCCGACAAGCGCAAGCAGTTGCTCACGGTGGTGGTGGCGGGCGGCGGCTTCTCTGGCGTCGAGACCATGGCCGCTCTCAACGGTCTCCTGCGCGAAAGCAGCAAGCGCTATCGCCACGTCAACGAGTCGGATATCCGCACCGTGCTGGCCCATCCCGGCGAGCACCTGCTCACGGAGATCGGGCCGTCGCTCGGTGACTATGCCCAGCAGAAGCTGGAAGAGAGCGGCGTGGAGGTGCGCCTCAAGACCGACGTCGCCGGGGCGGGACCGGACTACGTCGAACTCAAGGGCGGCGAGCGTATCCCCACCTCCCTGTTGGTCTGGACTGCCGGCGTCAAGCCGAGCCCGGTCATCGGCGTCATAGATCTCCAACGCGGAAAGCACGGCGGGATCGTCACCGAGCGCACCTGCGCGGTGGCCGGGCATCCGGGGCTCTGGGCACTGGGCGACTGCGCCGAGGTGCCGGAACCGGACCAGCAGAAGACCTACGCGCCGACCGCGCAAAACGCCACCCGCGAGGGGAGCCTGGTCGCCCGGAACATCGTCCGGGTGATGCACGGCGAGCAGCCGGTCCCGTTCAACTACCACCCGATCGGTCAGTTGGCGCTGGTCGGGCGCCATTCCGGCGTCGCCAAGCTCTCCGGCATGACGTTTTCCGGCGTGCTCGCCTGGGCCATGTGGCGCGGCGTCTACCTGGCGAAGGAGCCTCGCCTGGGCAAACGGCTGCGCGTGGCGCTGGACTGGACGCTGGATTTCTTCACCGGCCTGGACATCGCGGCGCTGCCCGGCAAGCGCTCCGGGGCGTGATCGATGCGTCTGCGCTCAGCGCGGCCGCCGTGCCCGACGGCGGGCCAGGCGCGTCAAGGACCGGCGACCGGCGGGCCATTTCGTGGCGCGGCGATCGCCCTGGCCTGCGCCGGGCTTCTCCTTGGCGGCTGTGGGGAGGCAGGCGGCCCGGCCGCGTCCGCCGCCTTCACCACCTATACGAGCCTTGCCACCGTCGACTCGGGCGCTTTCTGCATCCCGGACCTCGACACCACCCATATCAGCCTCGCCCCGCTGCAACCGGGCGGGGCCACCGGCGTGGTCTCCAGCGACCATGACGCCGAGCAGGTCCGCGAGGGAGCCGTGCCCGCCCCGCCCAATAGCCGGCTCGTCACGCGCGGTCGTGTCGCCTCCCCGTCCCCCAGTGGCGTGGCGGGTTCACCAGGGCTCACCGGCCAGATGACGATGGACCTCTACGAAACGAGCTGCAGCCCGGGTGACGTGCAGGCCTATTACGTCGCCGTCCTGTTGCAAAATCAGTGGTCCGGCGCCTTTGTCCCGGCGAGCGGGGCAGCGGTGAAGGGTGCCTCGGCCGGCGCCACGCCGGCGGGCAGCGCCGCCGTCACGCTGTTCGATCTTGCGGCGTTGACCACCGGTCGCTTTGTCAACGTCCACCCCAGAGGGGATGTCGTCGTCTTCATCACCGTCCTGGCGGCGATCGAGGCGCCGGGGACGCCTCAGGAACGCCACCCCACCTACGTCCAGCTCATCCTTCAACCGTTGACAAGTACCGCCGCGACCCCAATGCTCCCGCCGACCGTCGCCACCACGCCCAATGTCGGCGCCTCTGCCGAACCGCCGGGAGGTGCGTCGGCACCGTAGCGTCGGGACAGGGCCGCCGCTCGCCATCCCCACCGCGTTCTTGGCACGTGTCTTGCCCTCACTGTTAACACGCCTGTCTTGGCGGGTGTGAGGATTCGTAGCGCCGGGCGGGCTCGGAGAAGTAATCAGGCGAGCAATTCGCCACGAGGAAGGGAAGCTGTCATATGGGAACGAAAATGCGGTCCAGGCGTCGTCTGCTGCCGCTTGCCGGCCTGCCGCTCGGTGTCGGCATGCTGCTGACCGGCTGTGCCGGCGCCGGATTGCCGTCCGGCATGCTGGCCGGTGCGCTGCAGTACCAGGCGGCAACCTCCGGGACAGCCAGCTGTTCGCCGGCGCTCGCCTCGGCGAGCCTCAGCAGCACGACGACGGCCAGTGGCTCCGCGACCAGCGCCGCAACGAGCTCGGCCTCGACGAGTTCGGCCTCGATAAGCATGGCGTCCGGGACCGTCCCCCCGCCTCCGCAGAGCCAGTTGCTGCTCACGGGCAGCGTCAATTTCGGCTCATCCGGCACGGCAACGACGGCCACCGAGAGTACGACCGCGGCGGGAACGGCCAGCACCGTGAGCAGTAGCTTGAGCGGCTCCAGCAGCTTAAGCGGCTCGAGCAGCACCCTCAGCAGCGGCTCGAGCGGCTCCGGCACCGCCAGTACCGGTTCGAGTTCCGCCCTCACCAGTACGCTGAGCAGCTCCGCCGGTTCAGCCACCTCGCCGCTCGGTCAACCATCGATCCAGATCTACTCCACCAGTTGTACGCCGGCGCAGGTGGTGCAGTTCTATCAGTCGACGCTGGCCGGCATGCAGTGGTCCGGCTCCTTTACCCAGGCGAATAGCAGCCTCAGCGGGACGAGCGCGACCACCGGTTCGACGACCGAAAGCAGCGCCTCGCTCGCCGGCAGCACGGGAACCGGTTCGACGAGCAACTCCACGCTGTCTTCGGCCACCACCGCGTCCCCGGCGAGCAGTGCGACGAGCGTGAGCGCCTCCAGCGGTACGCAGGGCAACGGTCCCATGGCCGGGAGCTTCGTCGTCTCGACGGATACCGGGCAGACCGTTGCCTTCATCGAGGTCTACCAACCCTCGGGTGCCGCCGGCCAGGGCGGCTCTGCGGCCGTGGGAAGCAGCACGGGTTCGCTCAGTGCGAGCTCGACCAGCAGCGCAAGCAGCGGGTCCGCCACGTCGGGGCAAACGTATGTCGAGATTATCACGCAGCAAACCGAAACGATGGCTAGCGGTACGACCACCTCGGTGACCAGCGCGAGCGCTTCCAGCGCACCGACGACCACCGCTTCCACGGCCGCCATCACCACGTCGGCCTCCTCGTCGCCGAGCAGCGCGAGCATAAGCGCGGGCTCCTCCTCGACCGGGAGCAGTAGCTCGCTCAGCAGCGTTACGGCATCGTCAAGTTCGCTCAGCGGCAGCAGCACGACCACGGCCGCCGGCTAGGCTCGGGGCTGCCGAGACGGCGCCTCATCCGCCCTGCCCTTCTGCGGACTCGCTCAGAGGTATACTGAGACTGCAGAAGGGCAGGGTGCATTTCCTATGACGTCCCTCATCCTCACGGTCGCCGTCCTCGCGATTATCGCCCTTGTTGGCACGCCGATCATCCGCCGCATGGTCGGGGCCGGCCCGCTGGTGTGTACGCGCTGCGATGGTACGGGCGACGTGAACGAAAACTGGCCGGATCCGTCCGAACCGACGGGCTGGCACCGTGTCACCGGCGTCTGCCCGAAGTGCAAGGGCAAAGGGCGCGTCCGCGCCCGGTGAGCAACCTCTCCGCCGCCCGCCTTGCCGCCGCTATCGGCGCGGCGCGGCTGGCTAAAGGTGCTAGCCGGCTCCTCCGGCGCGGCGGCGGCAGCACGATGCCCGGCCTGGTCGCCCGTCGCATCGCCCCCGATAGCCTGCAGACGCTGGCGGCACGGCTGCCGCGCGGCGCCGTGGCGGTCGCCGGCACCAACGGCAAGACCACGACCAGCCGGATGCTCGCCGGCATCCTGCGCCAGGCCGGGCTGAAAGTGCTCCATAACCGGGAAGGCGCCAACCTGCTGAGCGGTGTGACGACCACTGTGGCGACCAACAGCGCCCTGTCCGGCCGGCCACACGGTGACATCGGGCTGTTCGAGCTCGATGAGGCCAGCCTGCCGGCCGTCGCCGAGCAAGTCCGACCACGGGTGGTCGTGCTCCTCAACCTCTTCCGCGACCAACTGGACCGTTACGGCGAACTGGATCACCTGACGGCGCTCTGGCAGGGGAGCCTGTTTCCCCCGCCGTCGGAATCGCCGGCCCGGCCGTCGCGCGTGGCCAACGGGCAGGGCGACGGACCGACCATCGTCGTCAACGCCGACGATCCCGGCCTGGCCACCCTCGGCGAAAACGCGTCCCACGTCCTGTGGTACGGCATCGAGGACACCGCCGGCGGTACGGGCGTGCTCTCCCACGCCGCCGACGCCCTCATCTGCACCTGCGGCGCCCCGCTGGTCTACGACGCCGTCCACTATGCGCACCTCGGCCACTGGCGCTGCCCGTCCTGCGGCCGGCGGCGACCCCAGCCCACCGTCTTCGCCGCCGATATGCACTTTGACGGCCTCAGCGGAACACGCTTCCAACTCCATCTGCCGGGCGGCGTCGTCCCGGTCGCCATCCCGCTACCCGGCCTGTACAACGTCGGGAATGCGGTCGCCGCGGCCGGCGCGGCGACCGCGCTCGGCCTGCCCCCGGCGACCATCGTCGCCGGCCTAGCGAAGACTACGGCGGCCTTCGGGCGGCTGGAACGCATTAGCGTCGGCGGTCGCGACCTGGTGCTCTGGCTGGTCAAGAATCCGGCCGGCTTTAACGAGGCGCTGCGCACCCTGCTGGCGCAAGCGGGACGTAAGACCCTCGTCATCGCCGTGAACGACCGCATCGCCGATGGGCAGGACGTCTCCTGGCTCTGGGATGTCGACTTTGAGGCCCTGGCTGATGAAGCGGCGCGGATCGACCACATCGTCTGCGCCGGCACGCGAGCCCACGACCTGGCGGTGCGCTTGAAGTACGCCGGCTTGCCCCAGGGCCGGCAGTCGGTGCGCGTTGACCCGCTCGCCGCCGTCCAGCGCGGCCGGGAACTGGCGTCGGCGGAATCGCCGCTCTTCATTTTCCCGACCTACACCGCGATGCTGGATTTACGGGCCGGATTTCGCAAACTGGGCTGGGTCGGTCAGAACTGGGAGGACTGATGGAGCTGCGCATCGCCCACCTGTATGCGGACCTCCTGAACATCTACGGCGATCGCGGCAACACCATCGTGCTGCAGCGCCGAGCCCAGTGGCGGGGCATCGCCGTGTCCGTTCAGTCGATTGGCCTGGGCCGGGAGCTGGCCTGGCAGGACTTCGATCTGATCTTCGTCGGCGGTGGTCAGGACCGCCAGCAAACGCTCGTGGCGGCGGATTTACGCCAGACGAAGGCGGCGGCGCTCTCTGCGGCCCGCGACGATGGCCGGGTCATCCTGGCGGTGTGCGGCGGTTACCAACTGCTCGGCCATTCCTATCGCGGCGCCGACGGGGGCGAACTGCCCGGCCTGGGGCTCTTCGACCTACACACCGTCCACCCCGGCAGCGCGGTACCCCGCTGCATCGGCGACGTCGTCGTGCGGTGCGATTGGGACGAACAGCGCCGGACCCTTGTCGGCTTTGAGAACCACGGCGGCCGTACCTATCTGGGGCCGCGCTGTGCCCCGTTGGGCAGCGTGGTGGCCGGGTTCGGCAACAACGGGCGAGACGGCGGCGAGGGCGCCCGCACCCACAACGCCTTCGGCACCTACCTGCACGGGTCGCTCCTGCCGAAAAACCCCTGGTTTGCCGACCACCTGATCGCCACGGCGCTGCGCCGCCGCTACGGCGCGGCCACGACCCTCAGCCGCCTGGACGACAGCCTGGAGGCGGCGGCGCACGAGGCCCTGGAGCGCCGGACGCTGCAGCACTAATGCAACACCCGAAGCGCGCTCGCGGCCCGGTCATACCGTATGCTTGGCACGAACCTTGCTTGATCCGTAACGCTATAGTGAATGTGCGAGCAGCACCAAGTCGGTAGCCAGCGACTGCGCGGACCCCAGCAAACCGGTCGGGGTCCGCCGCCCCTGCTACTCCAGAAGGGACATCGGGGATGATGGTCAGCAGAACCCCAGAATTGCGTGTGGCGTGGGTGAGTACCTACCCGCCACGAGAGTGTGGCATCGGCACATTCACCAGGGACCTGGTGAACGGCGTCGGCACCCTGGAGCCGCCGGTGGCGAGCATCGTCGCGGCCGTGAACGGCAACGGCGAGCAGTACCGCTACGAGCCGTTTGTGCGGGTGCAAATGGAGGAAGGCAACCCGGAGAGCTACATCCAGGCCGCGGAGCGCCTGAACCGCATGAAGCACCTGGATATCGTTTGTCTGCAACACGACTTTGGCAAGTACGGCCTCTGGCGGGACGGCTTCGAGGCCGATTACCTCGTCCCCATGCTTCAGGCCTTGCAACTGCCGGTGGTGGTGACGCTGCACTCGGTGACACCGCACCCGAACGACCTGATGCGGGAGACCATGCAAGGGATCGCCAGATACGCCCAGGCGATCGTCGTCATGGCGAATATCGCCAAAGTGCTCCTGCAGGAGGACTACGGACTCGATGAGGCGGCCCTGGCGAAGGTCGTCCAGATCCCCCACGGCGTCCCCGCCTGCGCCGGCAGCCGCAACCCTCCCTCCCTCGCCGCCGCGAAAAAGGCCCAGGGGTTGACCGGCCACCGGGTGCTTAGCACCTTCGGTCTCATCAACGAGGGTAAAGGCATCGAGTACGTGATCGAAGCCATGCCGGCCCTGGTCGAGAAGTACCCGGACCTGCTCTACCTCGTGATCGGGGAGACGCACCCCGAGGTGCGCAAGCTGCGCGGCGAGGGTTACCGCAACGACCTCCTCGCCCGTTGCCTGGCGTTGGGGCTGCGCGATCACGTCCGCTTCGTCAACCGGTACCTCAGCCAGAACGAGCTGGTGCGCTACCTGGCGGCGACCGACGTCTA
>JAICXR010000318.1 GCA_025980355.1 Chloroflexota bacterium
CGATCGGTCGGTTCTGACTCATCTTCCACTTGCCCTCGAGGCGGGCGATCGACAGTTCGAACCCGACGATCCCCTTGAGCTGGGCCCGGATGAAGTCCGCCGGCGCATCGCCCACCGCCCACGGGTCGGAACGCTCGCCCTCCTGTCGCTCGGTGAGCCTGGTCACGAGCGCCAGCAGTTGCTCGGGGTCATCGAAGAAGCGCAGCGACCCAGTGGCGTGGATCGCCACGTAGTTCCAGGTCGGCACCACCTTACCCGTTTGGCGCTTCGTCTCGTACCAGGAAGGCGAGATGTAGGCATCCGGGCCCAGGAAGACCGCCAGGGCCGGGACATCGGGCCGGCTCCGACGCCACTGCCCATTCGCTTTGGAGATATGCCCGTGCAGCGTGCCGAACGGGGCCGGCTCGGGATCGAGGAGCATCGGCACGTGGCTCGCCTCCAGCCCATCGTCGCCCATCGTCACCAGCGTGGCGAGCCCCGCCTGGCGCATCGCGTCGCGCAAGACGGGGATGCGATCTTCTTTGAACTGGGGGGGGGTATACATCCTGATCTCCAATGCTGCCGATGTCGTAGTCTACCGCTTCCTGCGTTCCCTCCGCTTCTCCTTTGCCATCATTGAGCATGCCATTGTGATCTGCCTGACGCAGCGTTGTTGACGCACCGCGCCCTGTGGTATAAACAGGGCTATTACAATGAATGAATTATATTAAGGAGGAACGCCGTGCGCGCTCCGGTGCGAAAGATGGGGAATTCGGCTGGCATCCTTCTTCCCGAGCCGCTCCTTGCGCAACTCGGCGTCGAGGTAGGCGACGACCTTGACCTTTCGCTCGATGACGGCCGGGTTGTGCTAGAGGCCGCAAAGCGCCTGCCGCGCTCAGGCTGGGCAGAGGCGGCAAGAGAGCTCGCTGAGGCCGGTGACGATGTGCTGGTCTGGCCGGAATTCGGTAACATTGGCGACGCCCGCTTGAAATGGTGAGGGTGCCGCGGCTCGGCGTGATGCGCGGCGACGTGTGGCTTGCTGCACTCGATCCCACGGTTGGCAGCGAGATTCAGAAGACTCGTCCGTGCGTAGTCATCTCACCGCCAGAGATGCACGATCACTTGCGGACCGTGATCGTCGCGCCGATGACCACCGGCAGCCGACCGGCGCCCTTTCGCATTCCCGTCAGCTTCGAGCAGGTGCAGGGCCTTATCCTGCTGGATCAGGTGCGCACCCTCGACAAGCAACGTCTCATGCGGCGTCTGGGCGCAGTGGAGCGCGAAACACTTACTGTCGCCCTCGCTTGCTTGCGCGACATGTTCGAGGAGTAGGAGCTGGCTGAAGTTCACGCTCCCGAAGAAGCGGTGGACCTATTCCCATTCCCCACCTCGCCCGCCCACAGTCGCTGCATCTCCGTGCAGGTCGCCAGCAACTCGGAGAGTTTCCCCTCCGCCTCCGTACGCCCGTCCTTCAGGACAACGATGTGATCGGCCCGGCGCAGCGCGGCCCGGCGGTGCGACACCGCAAGGATGGTGCGCTCCGCGTCCGCGCCCAGATTCCCGACGTTGGCGGGCCGCAACAGGCGCTCCCAGAGCAACTGCTCGGTCGTCACATCCAGCGCACTGGAGAGGTCGTCCATCACCAACAGCTCGGCGTCGCGCACGAACATCCGGGCCGCCGCCGCGCGTTGGACCTGCCCACCGGAGAGCCGGACGCCGCGCGGCCCCACCGCTGTCAGCAAGCCCTGCTCCAGCGCGGCGACGTCGTCTTCCAGCACGGCCGCGCGCAGCGCCGCCGGCAGGTCGACCGCGGACTCCGGCAGTCCGAGCAGGATGTTGTCCTGCAACGTCTCGCTGAAGAGGCGCGGCACCTGGGGCGTGTAGGCGCTGCGCGGCGGCACAAAGAAGGCGGCCGGATCGTTCACGACCTCGCCGTTCCAGCGAATTTCTCCATCGTCCTTCGGCAGCAGCCCGAGGAGCAGGCGCAGCAGCGTCGTCTTCCCCGCCCCGATGCGGCCGGTCACGACGGTGAGGCTGCCCCGGCCCAGACGCAGGCTGACATTGCCGATCCCGCGCCCGCTCTCCGGGTAGCGATAGGCGAGGCCGGTCGCCTCCAGCGTCAGCAGCCGGTTGCCTACGGTCTTGGGACGGGGTCTGTCGGCCGGCATCGCGCGCGGGTCGACCGACGTATATTCCACCAACGCCGTCGCGGGGACGCGCGCCGCCTCCTCCCCTTGCAAGAGGGCGAGGAGCCGAGCCACCGACACGCCGAGTTGCTTGTACTGCCGGAGGAAGCCGCCCGAGGCGATGGTGATCTCGGTCAGCCAGCCGATGTAGGAGATGAAGAGGGCGAAGTCGCCGACCGTGAATGTGCCCGCACGCAAGGGCTGGGCGGCCAGGAGGAGCAGCGCCCCGACCCCCAGGTTGGCGGCGTTGTTGGATAGGGACCCCAATAACTGGTCGAAGAGCACGTCGGCGACGGTGGCGCGGCGGCGGGCCTCGTTCAAAGCCGCGAAATGGGCCGTCACGGCCTCCTCCGCCCCCGCCACCTTTATTGCCTGCACGGCGCCGAACACCTCGCCAACGAAGCCCGTCACGTCGCCGAGCGCCTGCCGGTTGGCCTGGCGGTACCGCCGGATGCGCCTGGTCGCCAGTTGCGCGAGCGCCAGCACCACCAGCACCGGCGCGCAGACCACCAACGTGAGGAACGCATTGATCCGCACCAGCACCAGCACGGCAACGACGGCGGCGATGAGTTGACCGACCGGCGCCAAGGCCCGTGAGGTGAAGCCAACCAGGGTGTAGGCATCGTCGCGCAAGCGGCTCACCGCCTCGCCGGGCGAGACCGGCACGGCCCGCGCACCCGGGCGGCGCAGGCAGCGCTCGAACAAGTTCTTGCGCAACAGCGACAACTGGGTCTGCATCAGGGTGGTCTCGCCCACCGCGATTGCCAGCACCGCCGCGATCCGCCCCAGCCAGGCGCCGACGAGCAGCGCCAGGACGGACCATAGACCGAAGCCGGCCGGCGCCCGGCCCGTGAGCCAGTTGAAGAACTGCTGGGTGATGAGGCCGGTCGCCAACGGGAAGCAGTACCACACCAGGCTGACGCCCAGCTCGCTGGCCAGGTACAGGACGGGGCGGTAGCGCGCCAGGCGCCAGACGTACCACCAGGGAGCGGGACTAGTCGGTGCGGTCATGCGACCACCTCCGCACCGGACCGCAGCAGGCCGGCATACCGCGAGGCGCCGTCACCCGCCAGTGATGTACGATCGCCTTGCTCGACCACCCGACCCTGCTCCAGTACCAGCACGTCGTCCGCCCGTCGCAGCGTGCCAAGGCGGTGCGCCACGATGATGCCCGTCCGCCCCTCCAGCAACTTGCTCACCGCCCGCTCCAGGAGCGCCTCCGTTGCCGGATCCAACCGCGCCGTCGCCTCGTCCAGGATCACCAGGCCGGCATCCTTCAAGAACACGCGCACGAACGCCAGCAACTGCGCCTCGCCGGCGGAAAGGCCGTTGCCGCCGGAGAGCGGCGTGTCCAGGCCCTTGGCGAGCGACCTATACCACGATGTCAGTCCCAGGTCGTACAACGCCGCCAGGATCGTCCCATCGGCGATCGTCCGGTCGAAGAGGGCAAGGTTGTCGCGCACCGTGCCCTGGAAGAGCTGCACCTCCTGCGTGATCATCCCGACCCGCCGCGTCAACTCGGCGCGCGGCACGTCGCGCACATCAATGCCGTCCAAGCGCACCGCGCCCGCCGTCGGATCGTAGAGGCGGAAGAGCAGCCGGGCGATGGTCGTCTTGCCGCTGCCGGTCCGCCCCACCACGCCCAGCACCTTGCCCGCCGGCAACGATAGGCAGATGTCGTGCAGCACCGTCTCGCCCGGGTCATAGCCGAAGGTGACGTGATCCAGCTCGACGGCGAGCGGCCCATCCCGTCTCCCGATCCCCCCATCTACGGTCTCGCTGCGCTCGCTCGCGCACCTCATCGCCTCGTCCCCGAGCGCACTGCGCGTGTCCAGCAACTCGCGGATGCGGGCGATGCCGGCGGTCGCGTGTTGCAGGTCGGAGACGTGGCGGTTGATCTGGTCGATCGGCGACCGGAGCAACTGGGTGTAGTTGAAGATCAGGTAGGCGGTACCTAGCGTGATCGTTCCGGCGTGGTAGAGCGCGGCCCCCAGGATGAAGGCCGCCGCCGTCACCAGCACGAAGGCCACGTTCAGGGTGTTCCCCATCACCGTGCCGACGAACCGGGCGCTGCGCTCCTTGCGCAAGAGCTCGCGCATCTGCACGAGCAGCCGCCGGACCGTGTAGGAGACGGCGTTGGCCGAACGGATGTCCTCCGCGCCGGAAAGCCGTTCCTCCAGGAAGCCGAACAGGGTAGCGCTGGCCTGCCGCGTCACCACATACCGCGACGCGGCGAACCCCTGCACCCGGCTCAGAACGGCCAGGGTCAGGACGGCCAGGGCGGTGAAGGTCGTGCCGACCAGCCAGTGGACGCGGAAGAGCAATACCAGGATCCCGACCAGAAGCAGCAGGTTGCCAAGTACCTGGACCACGAAGCGGGAGAGGAAGTTGGCCAGGAGGCTGACGTCCCCGTCGATGCGCTCGATCAG
>JAICXR010000378.1 GCA_025980355.1 Chloroflexota bacterium
AGGCTATCAATCGCCCGCAGCCCTGCCGGCAACGCTCAACGCCACCGACCGCTGGCTGCTGGCCGCCCTGAACGACACCATCCGCCGTGCCGGAGCGGCAATGGACGGCTACGAATTTCGCGCCGCCAAGGACGAGGCGGAGCGGTTCTTCTGGACCGACCTCTGCGACAACTACCTGGAACTGGTCAAGTTCCGGCTGTACGGCGAGGTGGAGGGCAGCAGCGAGGGCGGGCATGAGGCCGCCCGGTACGTCCTCTCGCATGCTCTGATGGCGGTATTGAAGCTGCTCGCGCCGTTCCTCCCCTTCGTCACCGACGAACTGTATCGCGCCGCCTTTGCCGGGCCGGAGCCGGGCGGGACATCGATCCACCGCTCGCGCTGGCCGGAGCCGGAAGCGGGCTGGCAGTCTGACCAGGCGCTCACCCACGGCCGGCTCCTGCTGGAGGCGGTGGAGGCCGTGCGTCGCTACAAATCCGAACACCACCTCAGCATGGCCAGTGAGTTGGAATCCGTCACAATCACCTGCCCCGACGATGCAGTGGCGGCATTGCAAGGTGCGGAGTTGGACCTCCGATCGGTCACGCGGGCGCGGCAGATCCGTATTCTGGCAGCCACGTCTGGGGACGACGCGCTCAACGTGGTCGTGCAGGAAGGCTGAACAGCAGCGCGATTACGGGTTCTTGAGGATGTCATGGCCGCTAATCCGCCGCCATATGATGTACGCTTCCCCGGGCAACTGCTCGTCGCCCTACGCACTGGATCACGCAGCTCCTCCGCCACCTCGGCGATGAGCATGGCGGGGCTTTGGCCACGCTCCTGCGCCGCGGTCACGAACGCCGCGTACTGTTCGTCCGTCAACTCAATCGTCTTGCTCATCGGATTCCTCCTGGGCATCGCTGCAGAGACACGCCACAGTGGGCAGACGGCACCTGCACACTGACGACTTCATTCGGCGTCGGGACCCGGCTTGATGCCGTGGCCGTCAAGAATTTGCCAGACGCCGCGCGCGGTTGCCAGTTCCGCAGGGTCCGGGTCGATCCGCTCGCCGGCGACGACGGCGATGGCGGGGCGGCCCAGTCTCGCCATCACCCTCGCACGGTCGTCGGCCCGCCGAACGTCGTCGATGCCGATGCCGACCGACACCTCGCCCACCAGATACACTTCGGCGCGGTCCGTGCGCCGTTGGCCGGTGAGGACTAGGTCGGCGCGCAGAACATCATTGCGGTCGCCTTCAGCGATCCGGCCATCATCGACAGCCTCGTCAAGGAGATCGGCGAGCGCTGAGCGATCCAGCACCTTGATCTTTCGGGCGAGCGGGCTGAAGTATGCTCCTGCGAGACGTTCGTACCGTATCTCAAGGAGCGTGCCAGTCGCTGTGTCAAGGCGTTGCGATTGCACCCGGAGTTCGTGTGCCATGGTGGCCTGGGCCGAAGCGAGGCCGGCAACCTGCTCGGTGAGCGCGTCCACTTTTTGGGCGAGGGCGGCAAGCTGTTCAGCGAGCGCGTCCACCCGCTGCGCGAGCGCGTCCACCCGCTGCGCGAGCGCGTCCACCCGCTGCGCGAGGGCGGCGAGCTGGGTGTTGGTGGCGGCTTGCCCCTCAGCAAGGCTGCGCACCAACGCCGGGAGCTCGATCAACTCCTCGGTGAGGATGCGCCGACGTAGCTCCGCCTGCCACTCCGGGTGTTCATCGAGCAAACGCAAGAGATCTTGGAAATCCTGGACGGCAAATGGCACAGCAGTCGCTCCCGGACACGGCAATCGCTCGCTCAACCGAGTATACCGCAGCTCACTAGCGGCAGATCTGCGTCCCAGAGAAGCTTTGAGATCGTTCTGACGGTCACTGAACGCGCGTTATTGACGCGTTTGTCCACGCCGATCGTCATCCTCAGCCAGGCGAATGACGTCATTGATCTGCGTCCCCGTGCGCTCAATAGTGCCGGGCGGCAGCTCTAGCACGTACTTGCTACCGCGCACGATAGGTCCGACCCGCCAGGGTTTGATCCTCTTGAGCATCCGAAGCACCGGATCGCCGTCCGGGCCGCCCGCCCCGCAATGCAGCACGTCGAGCGGCATGCGCATGAAGAACATGTGGATGCTGTTGCAGGGCCGGATCAGCAGGCCGCCGCCGTCGGGGAGGCTGCGTTTCCCAATGAGGCCCCGGAGGCGCCGCCACGGGTTACTGGCGACTTCGACGGCGGTCCCCAATGCCTGGCCACGAGTGACGTTATGGACTTGAATCGTTCGCACTGGTGATCCTCTCGCCGTTCAGTTCCCGTCCCAGCCGCCGTCGAAGGCGACGCCCGGCCCGTACGGTGCCAGGGCGGTCGTCCCGTAGGGCGTAAAGACGGTGTCCTCGTGCTCCCTGGCCAGCTGCCACATGCGCGCCACCAGGGACCGCTTGACGCCGGCCAGCGCCGGGTCGTCGGCGCGGTTGGCCATCTCGTGCGGATCGGTCGTGAGGTCGTACAGCTCATCAAGGTCGAAGCCGTTGTAGACGTATTTGTGCTGCTTCGTCGTCACGGAGCGTTGGGTGTAGTAGAGCTCCACGCCGTTCATCTCGGTGTAGAGGGCGTCGCGCCAGTGGGGCCGTTCGTCGCGCAGGAACGGCACCAGACTGCGCCCGTGGGTCCCTTCCGGGATGGGGGCGCCGGCGACGTCGAGGAAGGTCGGCGCGAAGTCGGCAAGGGTCACGAACTCGTCCACCACCCGGCCCGGGTTGACCAGGCCGGCCGGCCAGCGCACGATCGCCGGGATGTTGTAGCCCTCCCGGAAGGCCGGCACGCCCTTCAGGTAGAGGCCGTGGGCGCCGCCGTACTCGCCGTGGTCGGACATGAAGACGACCAGCGTGTTGTCCGCCTGCCCGGTGCGGTCCAGCGCCGCGAGTACCTCGCCGAGCATGTCGTCCATCATCGTGCAATAGCCCCAGTAGTGGGCGATCGATTCCTTCACTTCGTCGGCGGAAAGCTGCCCCCAGTACTGGCCGCGCATGCGGGCGTAGACGCGCGGCTTGTCCGCCAGGGTGTCGGCGTAGTTCGGCGGCAGCGGAATGTCGGCGGGATTGTACATGCTGGCGTACGGCTCCGGAATGATGAAGGGGTCGTGCGGGCCGATCGGACCGACATAGAGGCACCAGGGTTTGTCGGCGGCGGCAAGGCCGGGCAGGGCGTGGACGGCCGCATCGACCACATGGTAATCCCGGTTGCCGCCGTAGGGCTGGCCCGCCTTCGCCGGCGCCGTGCCGTAGAGGCGGTAATCGCCCCAGCCAGGGCGCTTGACCTGGCCCCGTCCGCGCGGTTCCCGCTCCTGCCGTTGCAGCTCGTCGACGCGCGCCTGCCACATCGTGAGATCGCGGACGCTGTAGGAGCCTTTGCCGGCGGTCAAGCGCACTTCCTGCCAGCCCCGGTCGGCCGGCCCTTCCAGATCCGAGACGTGCCACTTGCCGCAGAAGGTCAGGTTGTAGCCGGCGTCGCGCAAGCCTTCGCCAAAGGTGACGACGCCGGGGTTGAGGCCACGGTGGATCGCCTGCGGGTTGCTGACGTTGTTATACACGCCGTGCCGGCTGGGATAGAGCCCGCTGAAGAAGGTCGCCCGCGCCGGGCAGCAGTGGGCGGTGGGGGTGTAGGCCTCGCTGAAACGCACGCCGGAGGCAGACAAGCGATCGGCATTCGGCGTGCGGCAAGGGTGCTCCGGCGCGCAGACGGCGGCCTGCTCCTGGTCGGTCATGAAGATCAGGATGTTGGGTGGGGTCACGGGGTCTCCTCTTCACAAGTACGATTGGGCGACGACGACGATTGCGGCCTGGTCGGG
>JAICXR010000141.1 GCA_025980355.1 Chloroflexota bacterium
AATGGTGCGGCAGGAACTCGGCGACCAGATCGACATCCACGCCGGCGGGCCCGATCTGATCTTTCCCCACCACGAGAACGAGATCGCCCAGTCGGAAGCCTTCACCGGCTGCGAGCCGTTCGCCCGGTACTGGGTCCACATCGGCCAGCTCAACGTCAACAACGAGAAGATGGCCCACTCGACCGAGAACTTCACGACCATCCTTTCCGTGCTGGAGCGCTATCATCCCGCCGTCCTGCGGCTCTTCTACCTGAGCCAGCACTACCGCACGCCGGCGAACTTCAGCGACGAGAGCCTGGAGGTGACCCGCCGGGCGGCGGAACGCCTGGTGATGGTCGGCAACAGCCTGACGGCGCTGCGCCAGGCGGCCGCCGTTGTGGCACCTCCTGCCGGGGGGCCGGCCGCGCCACCGCCGCTCGTGGAGGAATTGCAACAGCAACTGACCCAGGTTCGGCGCGAGTTTTACGAGGCGATGGACGACGACTTCAACACCGCCGCCGCCCTGGCGCCGCTGTACGGACTGGGCCGGGAGGTGAACCGGCTGCGCGACAGCGGCTTGCCGCCCGATCCCTCCGACTCGCTGGCCGCCGTCCTGGACGACGTCGCCCGGACGTTCGAGCACCTGCTCGCCGTCCTCGGCTTACAGCTCCCCGCCGATGCCGCCGAACTGGTGCGCGGGACCCCGACCTCCGGGCCCAGCGACGCCGAAATCGAGGCGCTCGTCGCCCAGCGGGCCGACCTGCGCCGCCAGCGCCGCTGGGCCGACGCCGACGCAGTCCGCGCCGAGCTGGCAGAGCGCGGCATCACGATCGAGGACCGGGCCAACGGGACCAGTTGGCGCCGTGAGCCGAGATGAGACCTCCCTCGTCTACGGCCGGCGACCGGTGCTGGAAGCCCTGCGCGGCGGGCGCGCGGTGCGCCGTCTCTGGCTGAGCGAGGCGCAGCACCGGACGCCGGTGGTGGACGCCATCCTCGGGGCGGCACAGCAGGCAGGCGTGCCGATCGGCGAGGCGTCGCGCCAACGGTTGGATGAGCTGGCGGGCGGCGGCCACCACCAGGGCGTGGTGGCCGAAATGGCCGAGGTCGCCACGGTCGCGCTGGACGACCTGTTGGACGTCGCGCGCCGGCGCCAGGAGCCGCCGCTCCTCGTCGTGACCGACCACCTGGAAGATCCGCAGAACCTGGGCTCGCTGATCCGCTCGGCGGAAGCGGCCGGCGCGCACGGCCTGGTGGTGCCGGATCGCCGGAGCGTCGGGGTCACCCCCGCCGTCGTCCGCGCCTCGGCCGGGGCGACGGAGCACCTGGCCGTGGCCACCGTCGTGAACCTGGCGCGCACGTTGCGGGAGTTGAAGGCGGCGGGACTCTGGATCGTCGGCCTGGACGCGGGTGCCGAGCAGCGCTACGACCTGGCCGATCTGACGGAACCGCTGGCGATCGTCGTCGGCAGCGAAGGGAAGGGGCTGTCACGGCTGGTCGCGGAGCAGTGCGACCTGCGGGTGCGGCTGCCCATGGCAGGACGGACCGCCTCGCTCAACGCGGCGGTGGCCGGGGCGATCGTCCTCTACGAGACGGTGCGCCAGCGCCTGGCCGCGCGGCGATAGGGCACATGGTGCTCCGATGTTATAGTCAGAGACGATGAGCTGATGCAAGGTGGGGAGCGCCCGTGAACGATCTGGCGGCCTTTACCGGGCCGAATGCCGCGTATGTGCTCGATCTGTACGACCAGTACCTGCGTGACCCGTCGTCGGTAGACCAAGCGACCCGCGATTATTTCTCCACATGGCAACCGGCGGAGACCCCGCCGCCGGCCGCCGAGTCGCCGGCGAACGGACGGGTGGCGCCACCGTCCGTACCGACGGCCACGCCGGTTGCGGCGGGGGAGGCGGCGCTGCGCGGCCAGATCGCGCCGGAGGAGGCGGTGCGCCTGGCGATGGGCGTGACGGCGCTGGCACGGGCGATTCGCGACTTCGGCCACCTGGCGGCGCAGACCGACCCGCTGGGGACCCCGCCGCCGGACGACCCCGACCTCGACCCGACCGCGCATCATATCCTGGAAGAGGAGCTGACGACCTTGTCGCCGGGCGTGGTCCAGGGACATGCCGCGCCGGAGGCCAGGAACGCCCTGGAAGTGATCCAGCGCCTCCGGGAGCTGTATTGCGGCAGCACGGGCTACGACTTCACGCACGTCCAGAGCGCCGAGGAGCGGACCTGGTTGATGGAGGCGATCGAGAGCGGCCGCTACCGCGCCACCATGCGCCCCGGCGACCAGTTGGCCCTGTTGGAGCGGCTGACGGAGGTCGAAACCTTCGAACGCTATCTGCAGGACACCCACCGCGGCATGACCCGGTTTTCCATCGAAGGCGTCGACATGATGGTGCCGATGCTCGACGAGATCATCGGCTGTGCGGCGGACGCCGGGACGCACGACGTGCTCATGGGCATGGCGCACCGGGGCCGGCTCAATGTCCTGGCGCACGTCCTGGGGCGGCCTTACGCGGCGATCCTCGCCGAGTTCCAGGCGAGCCACCACGACGACGGTCCGCTGTTCTCGGTGAAGCATCATAGCGGCTGGACGGGCGACGTGAAGTACCACGCCGGTGCCCGGCGCGTCTACGGCGGCAACGACGTGGTGCAAATGTCGGTCCGGCTGGCACCGAACCCGAGCCACCTGGAGTTTGTCAATCCGGTCGTGGAAGGCCGGACGCGGGCCGCCCAGGAGTCGCGCGAGCAGCCGGGCGCGCCCGTCCAGGACGATCAACGCGCCCTGCCGCTGCTGATCCACGGCGACGCCGCCTTCCCGGGCGAGGGGATCGTCGCGGAGACGCTGAACCTATCCCGCCTGCCGGGCTACCGCACCGGCGGGACGATCCACATCATCGCCAACAACCAGATCGGCTTCACCACCGAGCCGCACCAGGGACGCTCGACGCTGTACGCCAGCGATCTCGCGAAGGGCTTCGAGATCCCGATTATCCACGTCAATGCCGACGACCCGGAAGCCTGCCTGTCCGCCGCGCGGCTCGCCTATGCCTACCGGCTGCAGTTCCGCAAGGACGTGCTGATCGATCTGATCGGCTACCGGCGCCTCGGGCACAACGAAGGCGACGAACCGTCCTTCACCCAGCCCGAGCTGTACGCGCGGATCACCGGCCATCCGACGGTGCGTCAGCTCTGGGCCGAACGGCTAATCGCCGAGGGCGTGCTGACCGCCGACGATGCGAACGCCATGATTGGCGCCCAACGCAAAGCCCTGGACGCCGCTGCGTCAGCCACTTCGCCGGCCGATGCGAGCATCGAAGAGACGAAGGTGGAAGAACCGCAGGGCACCATCGTCACGGCGGTGCCGGCGGAACGCCTCCGCGAACTGAACAACGCCCTCTTCACCCTGCCCGCCGGGTTCAGCACGCGAGTCGGCCGGATCTTGGAGCGGCGCCGCGAGGCATTGGACGCGGACGGACGCATCGACTGGGGCCACGCCGAGCTCCTGGCCATGGCGTCCATCCTGGCGGACGGCACGCCGATTCGCCTGACGGGTCAGGATACCGAGCGCGGCACCTTCGGCCAGCGCCATGCCGTCGTCCACGACGCCAGGACCGGCGCTACCTATACCCCCCTGCAACAACTGCCCCAGGCGCGAGCGAGCTTCTCGGTCTACAACAGTCCGCTCTCCGAAGCGGCGGTGCTCGGCTTCGAATATGGCTATTCGATCCAGGCGCCGCAGGTGCTGGTGCTGTGGGAAGCCCAATATGGCGACTTCATCAATGCGGCGCAGGTCATCGTCGACGAGTTCGTGACCTCCGGCTACGCCAAGTGGCGGCAGACGCCGTCCCTGGTCCTGCTGCTGCCGCACGGCTACGAGGGCGGCGGGCCGGATCACTCCAGCGGGCGGATCGAGCGATTTCTGCGCCAGTGCTCGAACTACAACATTCGGGCCGCCAACTGCACGACCGCGGCACAGTATTTCCACCTCCTCCGCCGCCAGGCCGCGCTCTTGGAGCGCACGCCGCGCCCGCTCGTCGTCTTCACGCCCAAGTCGCTCTTGCGCCACCCGCGGGCGACCTCCAGCCTGGCCGACCTCGCCCAGGGCGCCTTCCAGCCGGTGATCGACGACGTCCAGGCCCAGGCCCGCCGGCAGGAGGTGACGCGGGTGCTGCTGTGTAGCGGCAAGATCTTCGTCGACCTCGATACGTCGCCCGCGCGGAGCGATACCCACTCGGTCGCCATCGTGCGCCTGGAGGAGCTCTATCCGGTGCCGGAGCAGCAGTTGCGCGAGGTGTTGGCGCACTATCCCGCCTGCCAGGAGCTGCTGTGGGTGCAGGAAGAGCCGCAGAACATGGGCGCCTGGCCCTACCTGGCGCCGGCGATTCGCGCCGTCGCCGGGCCGGCGATTCGCGTCCGCTACGTCGGCCGCTCCGATCGGGGCAGTCCGGCCGAAGGCTCGCCCGAAGTCCACCTGGCGGAGCAAAACCGTCTGGTCGCTGAAGCGTTCGACAACGTCCCGGCGCTAGCGCAACGCGAGAGAGAGGTTGTCCATGCCCGTTGACATTCGGGTGCCCACGCTCGGCGAGTCGGTCGTCGAGGGCACCGTGCTGCGCTGGTACAAGCAGGTCGGCGATGCCGTCCATATCGGCGACGCATTGGCGGAGTTGGAGACGGACAAGGTCACCGTCGACATCCCGGCGGATCGCGACGGCACCGTCCTGTCGATCGTCAAAGGCGAAGGGGAGACCGCCGCCGTCGGCGATGTCCTCGCCACGTTGGAGGAGGCGCCGGACGGTGCCGTCGCGGGGTCGCAGTCGCCAGCGCCCTCGCCGGCAGCCGCGGAGAAGGCTGCCCCCGCCGCCCCTCCACCCGCCGCGGCCGTGCCGGCGGCGGCGCCCGCCCCGGAAGCGAACCACGTCCGGTCGACGCCGATGGCGCGCAAGCTGGCGGAAGAGCGCGGCATCAACCTGAGCAGCGTCGAGGGGTCCGGACCCGTCGGTCGGGTCCGCCGCAACGATGTCGAGCAGTTCCTCACCGCCGCCCCCGCCCCGGCGGCCGCTCCGGCAACGTCCGTTAGCGGACCAGTTCAGGTCGCGCCACGGCCGAGCGCCTTCCCCGCGCTGGGGGAGGCGGAGGAACGGGCGACCATGACGCGGCGCCGGCGCACGATCGCCCAGCGGCTGGTCGAGGCCCAGGCGACCGCGGCGATGCTGACGACCTTCAACGAATGCGACCTGACGGCGATCATGGAGCTGCGCAAGCGGCGGCGGGACAGCTTCAAGGAACGCCATGGCGTGAGCCTCGGCTTTATGTCCTTCTTCACGCGCGCCGCCGTCGGCGGCCTGAAGGCGTTCCCCCGCCTCAACGCCGAGATTCGCGGCGACGAGCTGATCCTGAAGCGCCACTACGACATCGGCGTCGCCGTCGATACCGAAGAGGGTTTAGTGGTTCCGGTGGTGCGCAACGCCGACCGACTGAGCTTTGTCGAGATCGAGCGCACGATCGCCGACCTCGCCAAGCGGGCGCGGGACGGCAAGCTGTCCATCGCCGACCTGCAGGGCGGCACCTTTACGCTCACTAACGGCGGCGTCTTCGGGTCGCTCTTCTCGACGCCGATCATCAATATGCCGCAGGCCGCGATCCTCGGCATGCACCGCATCCAGGAGCGCCCGGTCGCGCTGAACGGCCAGGTGGTCATCCGTCCCATGATGTACCTCGCCCTGACCTACGACCACCGCATCGTCGACGGTCGGGAGGCCGTGCAGTTCCTGGTCCGTCTCAAGGAGTTGGTGGAGGACCCCGAACTGTTGCTGACCGAAGCCTAGCAAACGGGCGGAGGATTCGATGGCGCTCGCTCGGATCAGCAAGCGGTCCAGGGACGTGCTCACGGGCAGCCGCCTGCGCGCCGACTATAACGAGGCGGAGCGCCAGTTCTCCCAGGTGCTGCAGCAGCGGCTGCAAGACGTGTTGCAAGGCAAACGGGACCGCCTGGCGCTTATGCGTCGCTATCCCAATGATCCCGACCGCCTCGGCGTCATGGCCACGCCGTCGACTATCCAGCGGGGAGACCTTCGGCTGCCGGCGGTCGAGGGCATGATCTGGGATGCCATCAACTTCGTGCGGCTGAAGGCGTCCGGCGGACCGATCGCCCAGAAGGCCAACGACGACGGCAGCGTCGTGGAAATGCGCACCTTCCCGACGAAGTTCCCGCACATCGTCCTGGAGCGCAGCGACTGCTATCAAGGCGACGCGCCGGAGCCGGTGGAAACGACCTGGACGTTGCAGCGACTGCAAAACCAACGCGCCCAGACCCAGATCAACCAGTTGCTCGACGCCGCGAACCTGCTGTTCGAGCTGGTGCGAGTCGTGCGGTAGTGACGCACAAGGCCCTCTCTCTGGCTTCGCCATCTCTCCCCCAATCCTGGGGGAGAGCCAGCATCGAGCGATTGGTAGCAGCCCCGGAACGAGCTTGCACGGCGAGAGACCGGAGATGCTACCGCCTCCCCGGCCGCGTTCCTCTCCCCCAGAATTGGGGGAGAGGGCAGGAGAGAGGGCCCGCCCGCCGGATGAAGCCTGAGAGAAGGATCTCCAAACCGCGCCTTGATCGTGTCCGCTGGTGGCGCTACCGCATCCCCTTCCGCACGCCATTTGCGACCGCGCATGGCGTGCTGGCGCAGCGCGAAGGGGTGCTACTGGAACTGACCAGCGCTGCGGGTGTCCACGGCGTGGGCGAAATCGCGCCGCTGCCCGGCTTCGGCGGGTCGCTGGAACCGCTCTGGGACCTGCTGCCCGCCGTCGTCGAACGCCTCCTGCGGGCGCGCGGTGCGCCGGGACCGGACCCCTTGCATGGCGGCGATAGCCGGGAGCGGGAGGGCGTGCCATCGGCCTTGTGGTGTGGCTTCAAGGTCGCGTTGCTCGATCTGGCCGCCCGGGAGGCCGGTTGCTCGCTGGGGGCGCTGCTTGGCGCGCATCCGGCCAGGCTGGTGCCGGTGAATGCGACGGTCGGGGCTCGGCAGACGGCGACGGCGGTGGAACAGGCGAGGCGGGCGGTAGCCGCCGGGTTTACTACCATCAAACTCAAGGTGGGCATGGAAGCGTCCGTGAGCGCAGAGGTCGAGCGGGTCGCCGCCGTGCGCGCCGCCATCGGCCCGGCCATCCGGTTGCGGTTGGACGCCAATGAGGCTTGGACCACCGAGTTGGCGATCGCCGCCATTCGGGCCACCGAGCCGTTCCAGCTCGAGTGGATCGAGCAGCCGGTGCCGGCGGCGGATATCGCGGGCCTGGCGCGGGTGCGGCGTGGGGTCGGGACGCCGATCGCGGCGGACGAGAGCGTGGCCGACGTTGAAGCGGTGCAGGCGTTGCTGACGGCGGAGGCGGCGGATGTGCTCGTCCTCAAACCCATGCTGGCGGGAGGCCCCCTGGCAACGCTGCGTCTCGCCGAGTTGGCGCGCGCCGCCGGCGTGGGCGTCGTCGTGACCTCGATGTTGGAGACCGGCGTTGGCATCGCCGCCGCGCTCCACGTGGCGGCAGGGCTGCCCGCGCCGATCATGGCCTGCGGTCTGGCGACGGCGAGGCTGCTGACGGACGACCTCCTGGTGCGCCCGCTCAGCATCGACAACGGCGTCATGCCGCTGCCGGAGGCACCCGGCCTCGGCGTGCAGGTGGATTGGTCCCGGCTGGAGCGCTACACCGTCTCCGCGGGCGAACTGGCCGCGCGGTGAGCGACACGCTTACCACCGGCACGGCAACGCTTCTCCCGGAATTCCTGCATCGGCGGGTCGAACTCACGCCGGGACGAGTGGCCCTGGTCAGCGGTGACGTTCGTTGGACGTTTGCCGAATTAGACCAGCGGGTTGACGACGTGGCCCGCCGG
>JAICXR010000389.1 GCA_025980355.1 Chloroflexota bacterium
ATCCGTTTCCTGCACTTCGCCGACCTGCACCTGGGCGTCGAGAATTACGGTCGTTTGGACCCGGCCACCGGCATGAACACCCGTGTCCTGGATTTCCTGCGCGCCCTCGACGCGGTGGTGGACCGCGCCATCGCCGAACAGGTCGACGCCGTGCTGTTCGCCGGCGACGCCTACCGGACCAAGGACCCCAATGTCACCTATCAGCGGGAGTTTGCCCGCCGGCTGGCGCGCCTGATCCGCGCCGGCATCCCGACCGTCCTGCTCACCGGCAACCACGACATCCCGAACGCCCTCGGGCGGGCGACCTCGCTCGATATCTATGACGCGCTGGCGCTCAGCCAGGTGCGCGTCGTCACCAAACCGGAGTGTTTCGTCCTGCCCACCAAGGCCGGGCCGTTGCAGATCGTCGCGCTCCCCTGGCTCCATCGCAACCGCTTCCTGGAGGGGGAGGATGTGCGCGAGAAGTCGGCGGACGAGATCGAAAAGGATCTTGCCGAGACGGTGGAAGGCTGGTTGGCAAAGCAGGCGGCCGCCCTCGACCCGGCGATCCCCGCCGTCGCCCTCGTCCATGCCTCGGTCCAGGGTGCCCGCTTCGGCTCCGAGCGCAATCTGCTGCTGGGCCGGGACCTCGTGCTCACGCCGTCCTCCCTCGACCGGCCCGAGTTCACCTACGTCGCGCTCGGCCACATCCATCGCTACCAGCGTCTCGCCACCGTGCGCCCCGTCTTCTATGCCGGCAGCCTCGAGCGGATCGACTTCGGCGAGGAAGACGAGGAGAAGGGCTTCTTGCTGGTGGAGGCCGAGCCGCACCAGGCGCGAACGACGTTCTGTCCATGGCCGGCCAGAACGTTCCTCACGATCGACGTGACCGTCAAAGGCGACCAGCCGACCGAGCAGGTGCTCGCCGCCCTGGCCGCCCAACCGATCGACCAGGTGGTGTTGCGCGTGCGGGTCAGCGGCGCCAAGGAGCAGTTGCAGCAACTGCGCATGCCGGAACTCATCACCGCCGCTCGCGGCGCCGCCTACTTCGCCGGTCTGCAGCGCACCATCCTGGACGAGGCGCGGTCGCGCGAAGCCGAGCGCTGGAGCCAGGGGCAGTCCATCGCCCAGGTCATGGCCCACTATTGGGTCGAAAAGAAGGTTCCGGAGGTCCGTCGCCAGCAGCTCCTGGCGGCGGCCGAGGCGCTCATCGCCGAGGAAAACGCCGTTTGATCCCCCTGTCCCTGACGCTCCGCAACTTCCTGTCCTACGGCGCAGAAAGTCAGACCCTGGACTTCCGCGGTCAGCATGTGCTCTGCCTCTCCGGCGATAACGGCCACGGCAAATCGGCGTTGCTCGACGCCATGACCTGGGCGCTGTTCGGCCGGGCCCGCGCCAACACCGACGACGAGCTGCTCCACCACGGGGCCAACGAGATGCACGTCGTCCTCGACCTCGTCCTGAACGGCCTGACCTACCGCATCTCCCGCTTGCGCACGAGCAAGGGCAAGACCCGGCTCACCTATCTCGATCTGCAGATTGCCGAACCCGATGGCGCCTGGCGCTCGCTCAACGGCAACAGCGTGCGCGAGACCGAGCGCGCCATCGAGCAGCTACTGGGGATGAACTACCAGACCTTCATCAATTCGGCCTTCCTCTTGCAAGGGCGCGCCGACGAGTTCACCGTCAAACCGCCGGCGGAGCGCAAGAAGGTGCTGGCCGACGTCCTGAATCTCGACGCCTACGAACGGCTGAGCCTGCGGGCCAAAGAGCGGCGCCAGCAGTGGCATCTGGCCGCCACCGGCATCCAGGCCGAAATGGACGACCTTGACCGGCAACTGCTGGGGCTCCCGGCGGCACGAGCGACGCTGGAGGAAAGCCAGCAGCGCCGCGCCGCCGTCGACGCCGCCCTCCCGCCGGCCGAAGCGCTCCTCCAGCAGTTGCGCGCCGCACACCAACAGATGGAACGCCACCGCCAGGAACAGGAACAGTTGCAACAGCGCCGGAACGATGTCCAGCTCCAGCTCCACGATCACCGCCAGCGTATCGCCGTTCAGGAGACCCGCCTGGAAAACGCGCTGCAGATCCTGGGGGAACGAGAGACGGTGGAACGCGACTACGCCTGCTGGCGGGAACAACGTGCCCTGGCCCAGGAGCAGGCCAATCGCCTCCTGGCGCTCCAACCGCTCCAGCGGGAACAGCAGGCGCTGCAGCGCTGTATCGACGGGGAGGAGCACACGCTGCGCCAGCAGGCGGCCGAGCTGCGCGGCAAGCTGGAGGGCTGCGTCCAGGAGACCGCCCGGGGGCTGGAAGCGAACAACCTGCTGGACGCCCTGCTGGCCGAGCTGGCCCTCCTGGAACAGACGCCGGAGCAACGGATGCAGCTGCAGCGGCGCCAAACGGAGCTGCGCGAAGCGATCGCCGGGCGCAAGGCCCAGAACGACGCCGCGGAGGCCGTGCTCCAGCAGTTGCGCACCCGGTACCAGACCCTGGGCAACGGCGACACGCCCTGCCCGATCTGCGCCCAACCCCTGTCGCCGGCCCAGCGCCAGGACCTGCGGGCGACGATGAAGGCGGAGGCGGACCAGCGTAAGGCGGCGCAGCAGGAGAACCTCGTCGTCATCGCCCGGCACGAGGCGGCGCTCAAACAGCTCGCGAAGGAGGCCGGGGAACTGGAGCGGCAGGGCAAGCGCCTCGACCAGGCCAAACTGCACGAGGCCACCTTGCGCGAGAAGATTCGGGCCGCCGAATGCGCCCGCGATCAGGCCCGGCAGTGGGAACTGGCGCTCCGGGAGGTGGTTACCCGCCTGGACGGCGGTACGTTCGCGACAGAGGCGCGCCAGAAGCTGGCTGCCGTCACGGAACGCATCGGCGCCGTCGCCTACGACGCCACCATCCATCGTGAAGCGGAACGGGCAGCGAACGCCCTGGCGCCCGTCGAAGCGAAGCGGCGCCAGCTTGACGAAGCGCAGCAGACCTGCAGCGCCGCCGAAGAGAGCCTGGACCACCTGCGTGCCAGCCTGAAGAGCTGGGAACAGCAAGAGACCGACCTCCTCACTCGCCTGGCGACCCTGGGCCAGGAACTGGCCGGGAGTGCCGCCATTGAGGAGCAGTTCCGCCGCCAGGTTGAGGTGGTGGAAGAGCTCCAGGCCGAGCGACTCGCCGCGGCCGGCGCCGTCGCCGCCGCCGAGCAGGCGGTGACGCGCCTGCTGGAATCCGAGCAGCGTCGTGGCCAGCGCCTGGTCGCCATAAAAGAGGCGCAGGAGCAGCAGGCGCTCTACGCCGAGCTGGAGACCTCCTTCGGCCGCAACGGCGTGCAGGCAATGCTGATCGATGAAGCCATCCCCCTGATTCAGGAAGAGGCGAACAAGCTGCTCAACGCCATGACCGATGGCCGCCTCAGCGTCTCCCTGGAGACGCAGCGCCTGACCCAGAAACAAGCGACGGTGGAGACGCTGGACGTGCGCATCAGCGACGAGCTCGGCACGCGCAACTACGAGCTCTACAGCGGCGGCGAGGCCTTCCGGGTCAACTTCGCGCTGCGCATCGCCCTCTCCCGCCTGCTGGCCCACCGCGCCGGCGCCCGCCTGCAGACGCTGGTGATCGACGAGGGCTTCGGCAGCCAGGACGCCACGGGCCGCGACCGCATCCAGTCCGCCCTCAAGTCGGTCGAGGCCGACTTCGCCTGCATCATCGTCATCACC
>JAICXR010000315.1 GCA_025980355.1 Chloroflexota bacterium
ATCAACCTCATCGGCGTCCGCCAGAACGGCCGCGACGGCTACGCCCTGCGCCTGGGCGGCGGTCTCTCCTCCACGCCGCGCCTGTCGCGCCACATCGGCGTCTTCATCCCCAAGGACGAAGCGATGCCGGTGCTGCGGGCGATCCTGGACGCCTGGAAGAGCGACCTGCGCTACCGCCTCTCCCGGGTCAAGGCCCGCATGAAGTTCATGGTCGACGACTACGGACCGGAGGGCATGCGCACGCTGATCGAGGATCGCCTGGAGCGCCGCCTGGAGGACCTGCAGGAGACGCCCGTCTCCCCCGGCGAAACCGACCACATGGGCATCCACGCGCAGAAGCAGGCGGGCCTCAACTACATCGGCTTCCCGGTCAAGATGGGCGTGATCAGCGGCAAGCAGATGGTCCAGCTGGCCGACCTGGCGGAATCGATCGGCGGCGACATCCGCCTGACGCGCCAGCAGAACTTCATTCTGGCCGGCGTCCCGGATGCGCAGGTCGACAGCATCGTCGAGCGGGTGGCGGAGATCGGCTTCCCCCTCGGCGTCAACCGCATCCACGCCAACGGCATCGCCTGCACCGGCTCGCCGCTCTGCAACTATGCGGTGGCGGAAACCAAGGGCAAGATGCACGAGATCGTCAACGGGCTGGAGGCGAAGTTCGGCAGCGCCGTCGAAGACCTCAAGGTCCACGTGGACGGCTGCCCCCATGCCTGCACCCATCACTGGGTGGGCGACGTGGGCCTGCAGGGCACGACCTTGCGCGAGCGCACCGATGGCGGCGACAAGATCGAGGCCTACGAGATCTACCTGCGCGGCGGCTACGGCGGGGCCGATGCCCAGATCGGCAAGCCGCTCCTGCGCCGGGTCCCGGCCGATGAGGCGCCCCAGTATGTCGAACGGCTCGTCGCCGCCTACGTCGGTGAGCGCGAAACGGGCGAGCGGTTCCGCGACTACACCCGGCGCAAGAGCGACGAGGAACTGATCGCGATCGGCAGCGGGCGGCCGCTGGACGACGTCATCGCCGAGATGAAGACTCGGAAGCCCCACCTTCGGGAACGCGAGGAAGCAGGAGAAGTATGAGCGCACTGCCCAGCGTCGAGGACGACCGCGTCTCCTTCGACGAATTCGAAATCGGTGAACTGGGCGTCGAGTACGACGACCAGGAGCCCCAGGAGGTCTTGCGCTGGGGCATCGAGACCTTCGCCCCCCGCCGCCTCGCCATCTGCACCAGCTTCCAGAGCGACGGGATGGCGCTGCTGGACATGGCTTGGCGCATGGACCCCAACATCCGCGTCTTCACCGTCGACACCGGCCGTCTGCCGCCCGAGACCTACGAGCTGATGGAGCGCGTCACCGAGAAGTACCAGCTGCAGATCGAGGTCTACTACCCGGACCCGAAGACGCTCGAGCCGCTCATCCTGCAGCACGGCGTCAATCTCTTCTACAAGAGCGTCCCCAATCGCCTCAAGTGCTGCGACGTCCGCAAGATTCAGCCCTTGCGCAAGGTGCTGGACGGCCTGGACTGCTGGGTGACCGGCCTGCGCCGCGACCAGTGGGCGACGCGCTCCAACATCCGCAAGATCGAGTTGGACAACGACCACGGCGGCCTGGTGAAACTCAGCCCGCTGGCGGATTGGACGGACGAAGAGGTGTGGGACTACATCCGGGCCAACGACGTGCCCTACCACAGCCTCTACGATCAGGGCTACAAGTCCATCGGCTGCGCCCCCTGCACGCGCGCCGTCGCGCCCGGCGCCGATTCCCGCAGTGGCCGCTGGTGGTGGGAGAAGAACGCGCCCAAGGAGTGTGGCATGCACTGCGCCATCGAAACGGGCGGCTTCGAGCACCAGGCCGAGGTGATGATCGGCCGCGGGGCGCCGGAGTGACGGACCTGGTCCTCAGCGATCGCGAACGCGAGCTGCTCCGACCGGAGGTGGCGGCGCTGGCGGCGGGCGTCGGCGACCCGTCGTTGCGGGCCGCCTTCGGGGCGCTCCTCGAAAACGTCGAACAGGCGACCATTCCGCCGGAGAGCCAGGATCGCCTGGAAAGCCTGCTGGAGATGGGCCTGCAGACCGGGCGCTTTCGGCGGCAGCACGGCGCGATCGACGCCCAACTGCTCTACCGGCTGTACGGTCGCACGCCCCGTGGTGCCGCCCTCGCCGCGGAGCTGGCAGGCGTCAACAAGGCGCTGGCCGAGCTCGATGGGCAGACCGTCGATGGCCTGTCGCTCACCGCCAAAGGCCCGGGTGAATACGAACTGACCGTGGAGACGGACACCTGCCGCCTGGCCGTCGCCATCGGCGCCGGCGGGGTCCACCTCTCGTCCGTGGAAATGGGCATCTAAGCGCCAGGCAGGCATCCTCTCCTCCGCCTCACCGCCTGGCCCCATTCTTGCCTTCCTTCGTCCAAGTTCGGAAAGAACTAGGGTGCGAGCGCATATTCTATCTACGTCACCGGAGATCGGCGGGATGCTCCGGGCTGGCCTGGAGATCGAAGGTGGGCAGCACCACGTGACGATTGACGCGGATGTCGCCACGGCGGAGCGACCGATTCCGCTCGACGTCGATCTCCTCGTCGCCGACCTTGACAATCCCTGCATGCCTCCCACCAAATTGGTCCGCCACCTGGAAGCCCATCCGGCCCGGCAGCACGCGCGCGTGATCCTGCTCTGCAGCACCTGCACAACCGCGCGGCGCCTGCAACACCAGTACCGCTGGGCCACGGTGGTACACAGCTTGCGCGACGTGCTGCGAGTCCACGACATCTGGCTGGAAATGCTGCAAGCATCCGAGGACGGGCGAAGAGAGTAGGCGCTGTCCTCCTGCCTACTGCCCGCGCTGCTGGTCGTCGCGGCGCTGCTCGGCGCGGGCTTCCGCGACCAGGTCTTGGAATTGCTCCCGCGCGCCCGCGGTCCACGTCTCCAGCCGTTCCCCGGCGGTGAGTCCCGCGCGGATTGCCGTCTTCAGCATGGGACGAGTCTCCGCGCTGATCTTGGCCGACGCCTCCCGGACGGCATCGGCCCCGAGCACGAGGCCGGCGCCGCGCGCCAACAGATTGAGCAGGCCTCCCACGATGATTTCCCTCCTTATTCCTGACCACTCGGCAACATCTTCAGGGCCGGTCGGCCCGGCAAGGCGAGCGGGGACGAGGACGCGACCGAACGCTCCGGCGGGACGCGGATGGCGACCACGGTACTGAGTGTGCTCGCGCCGATCAGCAGCCAACCGGCCGGCGTCGGAGCGCCGATCGCCAGCAACGTGCGCAACGGCGGCACCGTCAGCCCGGCGACCAGCACGGATCCCGAGGCGGCAACGGCGACCAGCACGGAACGATGCAGCCCGCCCTCGCTCCGGCCGGCATCCAAGGTCTGCGCCAATTGGGTCGTGACGATGGTGGCGAGGGCCACCGCCCTCGCCGCGGGCAGGCCGGCGGGTAACGCCAGGACGAAGGCTGCCAGCGCCGGCAGCGCCGACACGGCGCCGCGCTTCACCACCTCGTCGCGCAAGGGCCGGTCTAACGCCTGCTCACCCTCGCGGGCGAGATCCGCCAGATGGTGGTGAGCTGGCGGTTGCATGGCCACCGCCAGCGCCGGCAAGGCGTCGGTGATGAGATTGACGGCGAGGATCTGGCGTGTGATGAGCGGCGCCGGCAGCCCGACCAGGCTCGCCCCGACCACCAGCCCCATTTCGCCCAGGTTGCCGCCGAGCAACAGCGCCAGCGCCCGGCGGATATTCCGCCAGAAGCTGCGGCCTTCGACGAGCGCCTCCACGAGCGTCGCGAAATCGTCATCGGCCAGCACCACGTCGGCCGCCTGGCGCGCCACCTCGGTGCCGCTGCGCCCCATTGCCACGCCGACGTCGGCCAGGCGAAGCGCCGGGGCGTCGTTGACGCCGTCACCGGTCATCGCCACCGTATTGCCGCGCCGCTGCAAGCTCTCGACGATGCGCAGCTTGTCCAACGGCGTGACGCGGGCGATCACGGATACCGTTTCCAACCGGGCGGCGAGGTCATCGTCTTCGAGGTCGGTGAGCTCGGGACCTGTCAAGACGGTAGCCTGTGGCGCATCGGTCCGGCCGGGCAGCGCGGTGACCGCGTCGACGATGCCGGCCTCGCGCGCGATGGCGGTCGCCGTCGCCGGGTGATCGCCGGTGATCATGATCACGCGGATGCCCGCTGCGCGGCAGCGTCGGACCGCCCCCGGCACATCGGCCCGCAGTGGATCGCTGATGCCGATGAAGCCGAGCGCCGTCAGCCCGTCCGGTGCATCCACCGCCTGGGCGGCCGGCCCTTCGGCGACCATGAGGACGCGCAGCCCCCGCGACGCCAACTCCTCCGCCCGCCGCTGCCAGCGAGCCACACCTTGTTCGTCCAACGGCCGATCCCCACCACCCAGCCGTTGCCGGCGGCAGCGCAGGATCAGCGCCTCGGTCGCCCCCTTGACGTGCAACTTCCCGCCGGCGACGGAAGCGTGGAAAGCGCGAATCGGGTCGAACGGCGCCTCCGCCGTCCGTTCCAGGCGCAGGATGTCGCCGAGGCCGGCGCGCTCGGCGCCGGCGGCCACGGCGACATCGGTCGGGTGCGCCGTCGCCGTGGGGCTGTCCGGGTGGGGGCTGGCCAGCGCCGCCGCCCTCAGCACGTCGCGCAGCACGACCGAGGGCAGCGTTGCCGGTGCCCCGCCGACCG
>JAICXR010000313.1 GCA_025980355.1 Chloroflexota bacterium
CGCTGGACGCTGCGGCCGCCGTCGTCGGGGCGGCCGATGAGGACGTGATGGCGCTGGTAGCGGCCGTCGCGGGCGCCGTGGCGCTGGTCGCCGCGGCGGCGGACCTGCTGCCGGTCGGTGAACTGACCGCCGTCGTGCCGCCGCAGGCCGCAAGGACGCCGACGGCCATCGCCGTGACACCGGACAAGCAAGCGAGTAGCTCCCGGCGACCGATCTTGGGCGCGGAAGTGCCAACCACTGTGATCTCCCCCCGTTCGCTGTCGCCGCCTCCCGCCCAATTGTGGAAGGCCCGGGCGACGTGGCGGGAGTATAGCGCAGGCCGGGATGGCCCTCGCAGTTCATGCGCCGCAACGTTGCAAAGGTTTTGACACTGGTCGGCTGCAATGCTACCGTCGCGCCGGTATGGACAGTGGTGTTGGTACGCGTTGCCAGCGAGAGTAAGGAGACGGGACATGGACCCTCGTCGTCGTAATCTAGGTCCCTTGGAGCAACCGAGCAACAGCGCCGCGGCTTCTCCGCCATCCCTGTCTCGACGGCGGCTTCTTTGTCGGTTGGTCGGCACGGTCGGGCCGCTGCTCGCGCTGGCGGCATGCGGCGGCACCACGGCGACAACCGCGGCGACTGCGGCGGTTACATCGGCTGCTGCCCCGACCACCACGGCAATCGCGCCGACCGTGCCCTCGACGTCTGCCGCCGCTTCGACGGCGGCCGCCACGACCAGCACCCAGAGCGCGGTGTCGACCTCTCGCGCCGTTGCGACCAGCGCGGCCGCCACCTCCAGCGCGGCGACGTCGAGCGCGACCTCCTCCGCCACGGCCGTCGCCTCCACTTCCGCCAAACCGATCCCGCCGGGTGCCTTGCGGATTTCCTATTGGCGCTCCCTGACCGGCCCCCGCGGCGCGGCGCAGGATAAGCTGGCCCAGGACTTCAATGACAGCCAGACGGCCATCCACGTCGACGTGACCTACGCGGGCGCCTACGACGACGCCGCCAAGAAGTTCACCACCGCCATCGCCGGGGGCGTGGCGCCGGACTGCGTGCTGCTGACGGTCGATAGCTACATGCCGGGCTTCGCCCGCGCCGGCACGCTCCTACCGCTCGACGCCTACGCCGCCCAGCGCAAGCCGATCGACACGTCGCTCTTCATCCCCGGCCTCCTCAAGAACGGCATCGTCGACGGCAAGCTGTACCAACTGCCGCTAGCCCGGAGCACGCCGCTGTTGTATTACAACGAGGATGCGCTCACTGAGCTCGGCATCAGCGCCCCGCCGAAGACCTGGTCGGACATGCAGAGCATGGCGCCGAAGTTCGTGCGCAGCAACGGCTCCGGTGAGACCCGCTGGGGCTACGACGTCAGCCCCTACTGGTGGACCTTTGCCTCCGTGCTCTGGTCGTATGGCGGCCGCTTCTCCGACGACGACTTCAACATCATGCTCAACCAGCCGGAAGCGGTGTCGGCGGCGAACGCCTGGAGCGACATGGTGAACAAGGACAACAGCGCGAAGTACGCCAGCACCGGCACCGCCGACACCGACTTCACCAGCGCCAAATCCGTCTTTCTGACCGATAGCACCGCCGACCTCTCCGAGTGGCAACAGCAGTCGCACTTCAAGGTCGGCGTCACCGGCATGCCGGCGCAGGTGGCCAGCGCCGTCCCCTCCGGCGGCTCCGGTCTCTCCATCGTGCAGGCCGCGCCGCAGCAGCGCCAGGAGGCGGCCTGGACCTTCATTGCGGCCATGACGAGCCGGAAGAGCTCCGTCTATTTCGCGGAACAAACGGGCTACGAGCCGACGCGCACCGACGCCCTGACCGACCCGGACATGGTGCAGTACTTCCAGAAGAACCCGGAATTCAAGGTCTCGGTCGACCAGACGGTCCACATCCACAACCAGGACCCGGTGACGCAGTTGCCGCAGTCGATCGACTTCATCCAGGCCGGCCTGACGAGCATCGTCTCCAAGAAGCAGCCGGCGCAGGACGTCTGGCGCCAGGTGTCCCAGCAGTTGCAGGGCCTGGTCGACACCTTCCGGCAGCAACAAAAGCACTGACACTCTGACGCGGTTGTCGGCCCATCCCGCCGACGGGCCTCATAGTTCGCTGGCGGCGGCCGCGTCGAGGTCCTGGTAGTACGTGATGCTGGGCAGGCCCACACGGAACCCGGCCCTGGCATAGGCGGCGCGGGCCGGCGCGTGACCCTCGTCCAGACCGGTCGCCACTTGCGCCAGACGCATGCCGTTCGCGCGCATCCGGGCGAGCACCGCCCGGTAGAGCGTCCCGGCAATGCCGCGCCCTTGCCAGTCGGGCTGCACGGCGTTATTGCCGATGACGCCGACGTGGCGGGCGGCGTCCATCTGGAAGGTGACGAAGCCGACGACGGCACCCCCCGCCACGGCCACGAGCGCCCGCTCCGGCTGGTCGTGCACGACCCGGCGCACTTCGCGCGCCTTGCGCTCCTGCCAGCCGCTGAAGAGCTGATCGTGCATCACGCCGCCGAGGATCGCCGTATACGAATCGTGGACCCGTTGCCAGGCCACCACCGCCAGCGCCGCGCACGCCTCCGCATCGTCCGGCCGCGCGTCGCGGAGCTGCCACTGTTGATGCCCGGTCTCCGCGCTTGCCGGAGCGTGCTGTTTTGCGTTTGTCATGGCCTTGTCCTCGTCTTCACGTTCAACCGAAGTCGGGTGGCGTCAGTCGCCGGGCTTCCGCTCCGGGACGACAGTGGACGTGCCGACGACGCCCTTCAGGTGCCGGTGCAGGAACATGAAGGAGCCTTCCGTCCAGACGCGGTGCGGGCCGTCGAAGTGTTCCAGCACGGCGGCTTCCGGCGCGCCGTAGGCGCGATAGACGGCCGCGACGTGGGCAAACTCCTCGTCCACCCAGGCGTTCGGGGCCACGCCGTCGCGCAGCCCGTCCTCCACGTAGTAGGGCTGGGGGACCTGGCTAGTCGCCATTTCGGCGTGCCCCAGCTCATTCAGCGAGTTGTAGGTGAACATGTCATAGCCCTCGTCGACGCAGATGAAGGAGCGCGGATTGTCGGCCGACCAGGGCGCCGGCCCGTCAGTGGCGGTGAGCTTCTTCTGGAATTCGTTGAAGAAGCCCGAGGTGATGCGCACGGCCAGGCGAGGCTCCCCGGAGCCGAGCCACAGCGACGAGTGGCCGCCATAGGAGAGGCCGTAGTAGCCGATGCGGTCGGCAACGACCTCCGGGCGGGACTGCAAGAAGTCGACGATGGCGTGCAACTGCGCCGCCTCGAAGCGGTTCGGCGTGATACCCAGCGCGTAGGCCGGTTTCACGAGCGAATCCCGCCCGGCGCGCGCGCCCCAGCCCCAGTTGGCGTAGGGGGCGAAGACGACGTACCCCTTGTCGGCCAGACGGGCGCCATACCAATCGTAGGCGAAGGATTCGGCGATGCCGGCCGCGGCGTCGGCCCGACCGCCGGCGCCGTGCTGGCAAATCACGGCCGGTGCGGGCAGGCCGCTCGTCGGCACCAGCAGGTAGCCGGCCATGTCGAGGCCCGGCACCGCTTCCAGTACTACCTCGTAGACGATATGCCCCCCGTGCCGCTCGATCAGGCGGGTGCGCACGCGATGGTCGCTCGTCTCCGGCAGCGGTGGCCCCATGACGCGGGTGAGGCTCTCCGCCACCCGTCCCCGGTACGCCTCTACCGACAGTTCCCCGGGCAGGTAGCGCGCCCGGCGCCGCTGCCGCGCCCGCCCGTGCTCCTGCTCCAGCCAGGCGAGCTTGCTTTGAACGGCCCGTCGGTACAGTTCGTCAGCCGTACGCAGGTCGTCCGGCGGCGACACAGAGGCGACGCTCGGCGGCTCACGTGGCGGTGCCGGCGCCAGGTGTTCTACCACGGCGGCTGCCAGTTTCGCAGCGTCGTCATCCCCGAGCACGACACTTTTGACGTTGCGAGCGGTGTCGCGATGGTAGGCCAGCGTGCGACTGAACACGCCGGACGGTGTCGGCGTCGTTTCCACGAACAGCAGGTCGGTCTGCTCGGCCAGGGCGAGCAGCGCCAGGGCATCGAAGTGCCGGTGGAAGGCCCAGACCGTGTTGACACGCCGGTCTCGCTCCTGGTGGTCGAGTGCCGCGACGTCCTCGTGCAGCACCAGCAGCGACACCAGCGATGGCGCCAGGGCAGCGGCGATCGTGGCGGTCAGGGTGTGGCGTCCGCTGAAGTCCAGCACGATCGGGAGCGCTTCACCGTCCACGTCGCCGAATGAGCGGGCGGTCGCCTGCACCTCCGCGGCGTCCATGCCGGCAACGCTACCGCCCACGATGAAGAAGAACAGGTGGAGCAGCTCCTCATCGGCGAAACGATACCACCGGCGTTGGGGATCGGCGGCGAAGCTGAACGCGCCGCACGGCAACGCGGGCACCACGACGCGACAACCCTGCCGTCGGTACGCAGCGACCAGGGGGGCGATGTCCTCGCCGTCCGCCCGGGCGAGCAGCACCACCGCCCGCGGCGCGCCCCGCTCCGGCTCCCAGACCCGCCCGCCGAAGTACGGGCCCGACGCTGTCTGCAGGACATAGGCGCTGTCGCCGTTCGCCAGCAGGAGTGATGAGATACCGGTGACGTCCGCCGGCACCTGATTCGCCCCCGTGAGCTGGGCCAGTGTTACCCGCTGCTCGTCCAGCCAGCCGGCATCGCGGCGGCGCTGGCGATCACGTTGGCGCGCCAGTTCGGCCAGCGCGCCCTCCATCCAGGTCCG
>JAICXR010000284.1 GCA_025980355.1 Chloroflexota bacterium
CACATAACTGTCGGTCGGGTCGCCCGGCTTGACGCGCATGAGGCTCGGCACTTCGTGACTCTTGACATTGACGATATTGGCGAAGACGTGGCCGGTCGTAAGGTCCATGCCCTGATTCGGGGGATGGCAGCCGGCGCAATTGCCGGTGAGCAGTTGCTGCACGGCGGTGAAGGAGACCCTGGCCCCGGCGGGCGTCACGGTGGGCACGACCGTCTGGGTCGGCGTGGGATGGGGGGTTAGGGCGAACTGCGCCTCTACGGTCTTCGCCGCTGAAGGCGGGACGTAGGCGACTTGCCCGGCCGTCGGCGTGGGCGGCGCCGCGGCAACGCTCTCGCTGGTAGCGATGGCGCGACCGCTGCCGGCCGTCGCTGCGGCGCCGCAGCCGGCGAGCACCAGGGCGACGGCGACCGCGGCCGCCAGCGCCAGTCGTGCGGTGCACCGGGGATCCCCCGTGGCCATGCGGTTCTGCTCCCTCCCGCCTCCATCGTCGCCCGCCAAGATTAGCATTCGGTTGTCAGAATCGGCATGAGTGCGTAACGACCGCACATACTTTAAGCGCGTCGACCGATCAGGTACGCTGGTCGGGATATCTACGGCCCGGCGGGTCTGGCCTACGATGGAGGAAACGTGCTCGGCGCGGAGGGAGGGGTTGCGTGGAGGAGCTGCCCGTCGAGCTCGCCAAGAACCGGCCTGGCCGCTCCTGGAGCGCCTGGATCGGGCACTCGAATGCGGCGAGATCGATGAGGACCGCTGGTACCGCGAGGTGGCGGCGGTGATCACGCCGGCCTACCTGGCCGCCGACAACCCGCGCGCCCAATCCGGCTCCGAGAGCACGCCCGAGGAGTGGGCCTATAAGCGCGGGCTGATTGCCGACCCGGTGGATCGTGACGGCGCCTTTCTGGACGTCGGCTGCGCCAGCGGCTACCTGCTGGAGACGCTCGTCGACTGGTGCCGGCAGCGCGGCCACACGCTCGAGCCCTACGGCCTGGATATCGCCCCGGAGCTCGCCAGCCTCGCCCGGCGGAGGCTTCCCCAGTGGGCCGAGCGCATCTTCGTCGGCAATGCTCTGACTTGGGTCCCGCCCCGGCGCTTCGACTTCGTCCGCACCGGCCTGGAGTACGTGCCGGCCCGCCGGCAGCGCGACCTGGTGGCCCACCTGCTGCAGGACGTGGTGGCTCCCGGCGGGCGGCTCATCATCGGCGTGTACAGCGAGGAAAACGACGCGACCCACGCCGGGCATTCGGAAGAGGAACGGGTCGCCGGCTGGGGATTTTCCATCGCCGGACGGGCGGAACGACCGCACCGAGTTGACGCGCGGCTGCTCTACCGCGTGTTTTGGATCAATCGTGAACTCGACTCACCCGGAGCGGTTGCTCCAGAAGGCGTGTAGCGTCCCACCGCCGACCATCGCTGTCGCGTACCACTCCGGTCTCAGCGCAGGGCTTCGATCAGCGGACGTAGCTTGTACTTGCGTTGATGCCGTTCCAGCAGCCCCTGGCGATAGGTTCGCCATTCGGCTTCCCGACCGGCCTGGCGATAGGCGGCGCGGGCCTTTTCCAACCATCGGGCGGCGGCGTCATAGTGCTGGGCCTTCCCTCCGTCCATGATCGACTCCGCCTGCGCACTAGCGGTTTTGATCGCCCAATCGGGGTGTGACGCTGTGGCGGCATCCACGACCCGTTCCACCATACCGTACGCCCCGCCAGCGTCGACGGCGGCAATGGCGTCGTCGACCAAACCCTCGTGCAGGAAGATCTCCACTGGTCCCGTGAGATAGGAGGATCGACTGCGACGGAGTTGCTCCAGCAGTTCGCCCCGTTGCGCCGGCCAGTCACCACCGGCGAGTTCATGGATGCGCAAAAAGGCGGTGAGGCTCAGCTCTTCCCGGAAGGCCAGCCGGGCCGCGGTCAGCGCCCGGGCCGTCTGGCCGGTCCCGGCGGCGAGGTCGCGTACCCAGGCCGCAAGTTCGGCCTTCCTCCCCTCCAGCGCGAAGCCGCGCTCGCCAACATGCAAGGCGCCGTCAATCTCCCCGTGCTCGCGCAGCGCCCGCGCCAGTGTCAGCGCCTCCGCCGCTGTGACAAGACGCTGAAGACCATAGGTGGTCGCCTCCGACGCGCGATTCAGGCGAACCAGCATGGTGGCGTGGCGTGCCGCCTGATCCGCCGCCTCAGCCAGGTCCAGATATTCCTCGAAGCGACCCTGACGCTCCAGGACATTGAGCCGGGCAACGGTCAGGTCGTCCCCGGCCTCCTCCAGTGCGTCGTCGGCGGCGTCCCGGTGCTCGTCATCCATCCGTGACCACTCGCCACGCAGGATGCGCTGGAGTTGCGGATCGTCCCAGCCCTGTCTGGCCGCCGCCAGCGCCGTCGCGAACCCGTCATCCACTCCGTAGTCAGCGAGTTCCCGCTCCCAGCCTGCCAGCTTTTCCGCCCATTGGTGGCGTTCGCTCGCCGTCACATCCGCGCTCAATACGGCCTCGGCCCAGGCCAGGCCGATCTCCCGGAACAGCTCGCCGCCTTCGCCATCGGAATCGTCCAGGTACTCGTAGCCAGTGCGATACTCCTCGGTGATCGCTTCGAGGATGGCGAGGGCGCTGTGACCATCCCCCGCGCGGACGAAGGCCCAGGCTTGCTCCAGCACCGTCTGGACCTCGTGGACGACGCCATTGGTCTGCCAGTAGGACTCAGAGGCGTATCTCCCGTTCAGGCCGCGAAAAATGGACCGGACCTGACGCCGAAAGGCGTCCACATCGACCGGTGAGCGCCGTGGGACCGGGGATGCTGACGCCTCGGGAGCCGGGGCTGGCGCCGCCGTGAGCAAGGCGACGTGCCCTTCAACGATATCAGTCAGCCGCGGCTCCCGTTCGACCAGGTGCAGTACGATCTGGCGGAGTTGCTCCTGATCGAGCGAGACGAGGATCGCTTCGAGCGGCGGTCGTTCGGCGACTTTCTCTGGCTGGCGCAGCCCGGCGAGCAGGGTGGCCACGATGTGCTTGCACCAGCCTCCCCAGTCGTAGGGGCAGGTGCAGGTCGCCTCGGTGATGCCGCCGGCGTCGGCGGTCACGCGGATGCGGTACGGCGCTGGCGCGCTGCCTTCTACCTCCGCCTCCAGCAGGTTGCCGCGCTGCACGAGCGCTCCAACGGCGCCCTGGTGCAGGTATTCCTTTCCCCGCTCGAAGGACTCTGGGGCGGCGCGCTCGCGAATCTGCGCTTCACTGAGGTGGGGAATGGCCATCGCTTCCTCCGGCTATCCACGCAACCGTTTGGCACATGGTACCGGTGATACGAGCGATTCAGGCGCCGGTCCGCTCGTCAGAGTCGGAAGAACTCGCCGATCTTCACCGCGAAAGCGGGGAGCATCGGCGACTGCAACACATCGTTCGCCAGCAGGGTGGCGACCAGTTCCAACCGCGCATCGCGGCGCCGGTAGACGTGCAACTCCTGATGCTGCCAATCGACGATCCAGTATTCGCGTACGCCTTGTCGGGAGTACAGGCTGAGCTTCGCCTCCCGGTCACGCGGCTGGTTTTCGAGGCAGGGGGACAGCAGTTCCACGACCAAATCCGGTGCTGCGTGGAGCTTGCCGTCCTCGCCCAGGACGGTATCCAGCCGGTCCTTGCTGACCCAGACCACGTCGGGCGCGACGGCAGTGTCGTTGGCGAAGACGACGCCAGGGGCATGAAGGACCATCCCAGCGGCGTTCTGGCGGCTCCACGCCGCGAGCGCGTAGATGATATTCGCTGCCGAGAACTGATGACGCCAGTGCGGTTGGGTCGAAACGGAGAGTTCTCCATCGATCAGCTCATACCGCTGGTCGTCGAGTGGCGTTGGCCTACCTTCGAGGTCCTGGATGGTCAGGCGCAGTGCCGCGGCCATGGACACACCTCACTCTTGCGCCGTCCCGCCGTATCGGGCGCCTCGGTAGTATAGCGGCGCCTCCGAGCGTCGTTTCCCGCTATTCCACGCGGATGTCGATGTGGACTTCATTCTGGGAGAGGTTGAACAGTGTCGTTCCGCTCGGCCACTGGTCGAGGTCGTCTAGGAGCTCGCTCACGTCGACGCCTTGTTCTTCCAAGGGCCGCCGGACCTGCCGGGTGAGGAACTCCTGCTGACTATGTGTCAGCCCGGCCGGGATGCGGACCTGGATGTGCCGGTCGCCCTCGTTCTCGTCGCTGATCTGGATGCGGAGCATACGCCGCGGCGCCGGTCGTTCCCATTTCATGTTCCTGTTCTCGCGTGGCAGCGGCACGGAAGTCTCCAAAGGGGCCGTCGGGGCCGGCGTCAGCGCCCCCAGTACCTCATCGGCCTCGGCCGGCGACACCTTCCCTTCGGCGACCATCTGCAAAACCCGTACCCGCTCTTCGTTGCTCACGTCGATCTCCTTTGCTGCAACTCCCGTAGGCGCTCCGCCGCGGTGCGCCCGTCGATCACGCCCCGGTCCAACTCCTCCAGGATGGCCATCCGTCCCGCCGCCAACTCCTCGGACGGCATGCTCGCTCCCTCGTCGCGGTCCAGTCCGGTCGCCACTATCGCCTTCTCCAGCCGTGCCCGCACCGTGGGATAGGAGAGGCCGAGTGCGCGCTCCATCTCCTTGACGTTGCCCCGCACCCGCAGGAACAGCTCAAGGAGCGACGCGTGCGGCTCCGGCAGGTTGATCAGCCTTCCCGGCCGGAAGGCACCCGCCACCTCCGTCCCGCAGGCCGGGCACTGCAGACGGCTCACGACCAGCGCCGCCGCGCAGGACGGACACTGCGTCGGGATCGGCTGATTCCTGTGCGAATCCATACCAGAACCGTACCATAACTTTCTATTTTGTCAATAGCCTCCGTAAAAATAGAAAGCACCACGGACAATGACGGTCGCGCTGCGCTGGCACTGAAAATGCGTCCCTGCTGCGGCATCGAGGAAGCGATCAGGCAACTGGGAGGATATTGGCCATGGGAATCATCGGCGAGTTGGGGGCCCTGCTGGGCAACCAGCAACAGCAGCAGGAACTGCAGGGCTTCGTGCAGCGCTATCAGCAGGGCGCGCCCTCGGAGGGCTACACCGATCAGGAGGTGGCGAACCGCTACCAGCA